>BJHB01000107.1:0-9272 GCA_014191415.1 Chloroflexota bacterium | reverse complement strand
CGGCGCGTCAGAGTCGCCTTCGGACACGGCAACGGCGTGGAATTCCTGAAGATCCGCGACGGAGGACTCGAGGTCGGTCCATGTCTGGACGGTCGCACGGACTCCATTCAGTTCTCTAAGGGTGGCCGCGGCACCTTGCGGGTCATTCCAGAAGTCAGGATCCTGAGAAATTTCTTCAAGGCGTTCGATCTCTACCCGTTTTCCGGCGAGGTCAAAGACGCACCTGGTACTGCGTGATCGTTTGCGCCAGGGTTTCAAGCCGCGCCTTCAGGTCTTCGGTCGCCATCTCGGTCCGTCCGTTCGTGATCGATGTTCATCTATTGTGCCCGTTGCGCGCGCCGGCGCGGGTCTCCGTGAGGTCGTGGCGTCGACCCTGGAATTCCGTCCCAAGTGCCATGCGATGAGGCGGCCCTCTCACCCAAGACAACAGGCTTGGATGTAACCGGACTTGTGGCACATGTCGACTCTTCCGGTAACGGACGCACCGTCAAATCCAACGGAACATGGCGGCTGTTATTCACAAATGGCCGTCGCGAGGAGAGTAGACCGATGAGTGAGTCAACGCCGTTCCCGACGCCAGATGGATTCCTTCGTCAGCGCTCCCGGGGAGTTGCGCGACGCGCCGTGCTTGGCACAGCCGTCACCGCATCCGCCATCGTCGCCACTCACGGAGTGCCTGAAGCAAGCGCCCAGACTGCGACTGTGGTCATCAAGGCCTTGCCAATTGATCGAGCGAACATCCTTGCAGGATCCCGTTTTGACTTCCGGGTCGAGGTTGCCGGTGCACAGCCCGACCGCATCGAGATCACGGTCAACGGCCAGGACGCCGACACTTTCTTCAAAGGCTCCAACGCAATCCGTACAAACGAGATTGCGGGCAAGTCCGGTGAAGTCACCTACCGCAACGTCACGGTGGCGAACCCAGGTCCAGTCTCCGTGCAGGTCATCGCAACGGTCGCCGGGCGCTCGTATGTAGACACCTTCACCTGGACGGTTCTGAGAATGGGTGCGGGTCAGGCGCGAAACGTGATCCTATTCATTGCAGACGGGATGGGGTATCCAACCATCACTGCGACGCGCATCGTGTCCCGGGGCATTACCGAGGGCAAGTACGACGGCTTCCTGAACATGGACCGCATGGAGTACCGCGGCACGGTCACCACCAGTGGGTACGACGCACTCGTGACCGACTCGGCGAACTCGGCCTCGGCCTACGCGACCGGGCATAAGTCGGTCGTCAACGGCATGGGCATCTACGAGGACAACACGAAGGATCCGACCGACGACCCGCGAGTCGAGAACATCATCGAGCTTGCGAAGCGCACCCGACGCATGGCGACCGGCCTGGTCTCGACCGCCGACATCACGGATGCCACGCCCGCAGCGTTTGCCGCCCACACTCGGCGACGTTCAGAACAGGCATTCGTTGCCTCGACGTATCTCGAGGACGGGCATCGGCCAGACGTGATCATGGGTGGCGGTTCGCGATGGTTCCTCCCGAAGGCGCAGCAGGGGGCGAGTACTGATGACCGGGACCTGGTCGCGGAGTTCCGCGCTGCCGGGTACGCCGTGGCGGCGACGCGCACGGAACTGCGAGGCACTCCGGCTTCCGCAACGAAACTCCTCGGCCTCTTCCACACCGGCAACATGTCGGTCTGGTATGACCGCGAAGAGACGAAGAACCCCAACGTCCTTGGCAAGTTCACCGACCAGCCGAGCCTGCCAGAAATGACCGGACGGGCGATTGATACCCTCGCGACAAACCCGAATGGCTTCTTCCTGATGGTTGAGGCGGGATCGGTTGACAAGCAGCTCCACCCAATGGACTGGGTACGGGCGGTTTACGACAACATCGAATTTGACAACGCCATCGGTGTTGCGCGCCGCTTCCAGGAGAAGAACCCCGACACGTTGATCATCGTGACGGCCGACCATAGCCATTCGATGAGCATCACCGGAACCTACACGCCGTATGAAGGGAAGATTGGCCCGGACGCGGTCGGCACCTACGAGCAGTCGGCATTCCCCACCTTCACCCGCAAGCGCGGCGACGGATTCCCAGACTCGCCGTCGACCAAGACCACCCTCGCGGTCGGTTGGGCCAACCACCCCGAGTACTACGACGACGGCACCACGGTGTGGGCCGAGCCACTCGGACCGTCAATCGAGGACCCACAGGTAAAGGGCACCTACATCGGCGACCCGAAGCGCGCCCCATCCGGCAAGGGAATACTCATGCCCCGTACCGTCCCGGCATCCGTAAACTCGGAAGTGCACACCGCCGACGACGTGCCAGTGATGGCGTCCGGGCCTGGTTCGGAGTTCTTCAACGGTCTTGTCGACAACACCGACCTCTTCTGGGGGATTGTCGCGTCACTCGGCATCGACCCGCTTTCGCCAAACGGACGCAGCCCGATGGGCAAGATCACTGGTGGGCGATTCGGCGACCCGGCCAATCCGGCATCACGGCCCCACTTCGCGAAGCCATAGTGTCAACCTGCCCCTCTCCCGACGCTTTGGGAGAGGGGCCAACCCAGCCAATAGCGCGCGGCATTGGCATAATCCTTCTCACGTGCTGATTGCGAACTCCAGTCGGAAGGAAGATGTCATGACCTCACAATATGATCGTCGTTCAGTCCTGAGATGGGCGGCCACGGTTGCCGGGGTTGGGATCAGTGCAATCTCAGCTACTCCCATTGGAGCCCAAGCCGAGGCACCAGTCTCCCTCAAGTTCAGTGAGTTTTACGACGCAAGCACAACCCCGCTTCAGTTCAATCTCTCACAAAAGCTGCTGTCAGCCAATGGGCGTAGAGTCACGGTGAGTGGCTGGGTGGCACCACCGCTGAAGCCCGACCTTGACTTCTTCGTCCTCACCCGGCGTCGCCTCGGGGTGTGTCCGTTCTGTTCGTCCTCGGCAGATTGGCCCGAAGACATCATCCTGGTGACGCTCACGGATTTTTCCTACCGCAACTCCGGCGAACCGGAACCCGTGACCGTGACGGGCCTGCTTGAAGTCGGCGAGGCCACCGACGAAACCACCGGCTTCTTCTCGCTATTGCGCCTACGCGCCGAACGCGTGGACGAATACCGCCTGGCATAAGTGCAGGGTTCGCCCGGAAATACATCGCATGGGGGACCTTTCGATTGCATGGAGGCAGATCTCGGCACGATGGATCACGCACGGACTGACCATCCTGGCGATCGGACTTGCGCTGGCCCTTGCGGTTGCCACAACACTCCTCTCCCGTGGCGTGCAGGCCGGAATAGACCAGGCGGCTGGACCTTTCGGACTCCTGGTCGGCGCCAAGGGCAGTGCCCAGCAACTCGTACTCAGCACGGTCCTCTTGCAAGGGGCGCCTGTTGGAAACGTTGCACGGGCAACCCTTGACCGGATCGCAAAGCACCCAGGGGTCGCTACGGCGATACCGCTAGCACTGGGGGACAGTTACCGGCGACTGAGGATCATCGGGACAACGTCCGACTTGCTGGAAACCCGCACACGCCCGGGAGCGCCAACGTACTTCCGCATGACTCAAGGGCGCGTTTTCGCCAAACCGTTCGAAGCGGTACTGGGATCAGCGGTGGCACTGCGTACGGGGCTCAAGCCCGGCGACACTTTTCGTGCAGACCACGGCGACGAGCCAGAACTCCCCGGTGAGGAGGAGGATGACGCCCACGGCAGTCATCCGTATACGGTCGTGGGCATCCTCGCAGGGACACGAAGTCCGGCGGACCTGGGCATCTATGTCGCCATTGAAAGTTACTGGGAACTCCATGCCGGCCAACGCCTCACACCCGGCGACCCGACCGGACGCGATGCGGTAACCGCCATTCTGATCGTCCCGCGTGCATTCCCGGCGGACGTGTACCGCATTCAACAACAGGCCCTTGCGGGTGTTTTCGGGCCTGACGTGCAGGCCGTCGTGCCCTACCAGGAACTCGCAGCACTCAATCGCCAGGTAGGTCAAGCGCAGACTGTCCTGAGCGCCGTTGCGATTGGCGCAATGGTGATAGCCGCCACGACGATCTTCCTGGCGATGTACGGGTCGGTCAGCGACCGGAGGCGTGACCTTGCAATCCTTCGGGCTCTCGGCGCGTCCAGACAACGCATCCTGGCAATAGTCCTCGTCGAATGCCTTGTCGTGAGCGTCCTCGGAGCGATTTCCGGGGTGGCGGGAGGAATCGCGGGGGCGCTTGGCGTCGGGTCGGCAATTACCGATGCGAGCAATGTGCAGGTGATCGTGCAACCGTCGCTGATCGAACCTGCCCTTGCACTGTCTATGGTGGTGCTTGGGCTACTCGCAGGACTAGTGCCAGCGACCCTTGGAGCCCGGAGTGACGTTGCGGGCCAGTTGGCACCCATCTAATGCCACTTTCGGGCTCAGGGACACAAGCCCACCTGCAGCCTGCGAGAGCGCACTTGACCCGTGATCTGCTGTAACACCACGAGTCGCACTCGGTTCACCATCCGGTTTCCTTTTTCGCTGACACTGACCTCTGTGCCTGACCGAAACTCCGGCTTGGTCAGAGGAACGGGAGAAGAATGAACCTGAGAACCACCGCACGACACCTCGGCGTTGCAGTGATCACCGCCTTCACGGTCGCTGCGCCAGCAACCGCGCTCGCGGATGCGCCGATTGCGCGACCGGCCCCTGCCGGCTCCGCCTTCAGCTTCGGATTATGGGGAGACATGCCGTACGCCAAGGCCGGCGACTACCCGAAGATGACCCGCCTCGTCAATGACATAAACAGTGAGACGATCGCCTTCAGCGTCTACAATGGCGACATTAAGGATGGGTCATCCCTGTGCACACCGGACCAATACGCCGGTGCCACCGAACTGTTCAACTCCATCAAGGTTCCCACGATTTACGTCCCCGGCGACAACGAATGGACAGACTGTCACCGGACAAACAATGGGGGCTTCAACAATATCGAGCGTCTCAACTACATCCGACGCACGATGTTCAACACGCCGAACAGTTTCGGCAAGGTCCAGATGGTTCTGGAGCACCAAGGCGTTGCGGGCGCCGCGTATTCCGAGAACAGGCGCTGGACCTACGGCGACGTGGTCTTCGTCACGATTAATCAGCCAGGCAGTAATAACAACAAGATCAATTCCGACAAGGAATGCACCGACAAGAGCGCGCGCGTGGCGGCAGACTGCGATGCCGACAATGCCGAATACAAGGAACGCGACGCCAAGAACATTGCGTGGCTTCGTTCCTCGTTCGACCTCGCAAAGAAGCAGGGCTCCAAAGGCGTCGTGATTGTCACGCAGGGCGACCCTGGGTTCGATCTGCCGGAGACCGAAGGCATCAACGAAAGGCTTGATCCGTCTGCCGTCGGTATGCCACCGAGCGACGGGTACACAAATTTCCTGAACATCCTCGTCGATGAAACCCTCTACTTCAGCGGTCAGGTCCTCTTCGTACACGGTGACACCCACTTCTTCAAGATGGACAAGCCGCTCATGTCGAACGGCGCCGATCGTGACGTCCGTGAGGCCACTGGCCGAATCCTGCAAAACTTCACCCGTGTAATGACCTTCGGCAGCCCGGCAATTCACTGGCTGAAGATCGAGGTCGACCCGTCATCGCGAGCACTCTTCAAGGTCTCGCCGATGATGGTGCCCGGCAACTAGTCCGGCACTCCGCAACCGCGATGCACCACGCATCGCCATCCATGGATGAAAGGTGCCCCCCTCTCCATACAGGGAAGGGGGGCACGCGTTTGCCGGCCGGCACTGCCTGTCAAAGGACGTACACTCCGGCCATCTTGACTTGGAGCCATGCATGACTGACCGCCTTGGACTCGCCGTCGTTGGCTACGGCATGACCGCCACGAGCCACACCCGGACCTTCGGGGCCGATGGACACCATCTTCGCTGGCTCATTGGGCGTGTTCCGGAACGAGCCGCGGCGTTCGCCAACGAGTACGGGTACGGCAAGCACGGCACCGATCTGGAAGCGGCGCTGAACGACCATTCGGTCGACGCAGTCATTCTTTGCACGCCGAGCGAACAGCATGAGGCCCAGGCCCTTGCCTGCCTGGACGCGGGCAAGCACGTCCTGATCGAGATTCCGGTCGCGATGTCCGCGGCCGGTGCAGCCCGCGTTGCCAACCGGACCCGGGCGAGCGGCCTGTCGGCCATGGTCGCCCACACCCATCGGTACCACCCTGGCATCCGAACCGCGCACGCCGAAATTGCCGCCGGACGCCTGTCGCTCTCCAACATCGTGGCGCGGTACATGTTCCTGCGCCGCGAAAATGTTGGCGCTTCGGGTTATCGTCGCTCGTGGACTGACAACCTTCTCTGGCACCACGGCTGCCACGCGACCGACCTGGTGATGCACTTGCTTGGCGCGTCAAGCGGCGCGCAGGTCGAGGTGACGTCAATCATCGCGACACCTGACGCGTCTGTCGGCGCGCCGCTCGACCTCTCCATTGTTCTTCGGACCGCCGACGACCGCCTCGCCACCATCGCGATGTCTTACAACGCGCATCTCAGCCGCTATGACTACGTGCTGATCGGACGCGAGGACACCATGGAAATCCGGGATGGAAACCTCAAGGAGAGGCACGGCGTCCCGGCAGAAGTTCCCGGGGCTGACACCGCGAACTCGCCATCCCCTGTCGTCCTTCAGAACCGCGAGTTCCACGCCTCAATTCTTGAGGGACGGCCGCCGTCGATTTCCCCGGACAGCGTTCTTCCCGCAATGGAAGTCCTCCAGATTGCGCAGGATGCCGCCGATGCGCTTGCACCCCGTTAGCTAGTCGCGCGTCGCGGCCGTTCGGGTGGTGCGACGGCCGCGGTTTAGTTCCAACCTACTGGGCGGCGCTATCGGGTCAGTGGCGGACGCGCGTGACCGGTGGCATGATGGCCGCATGAAGATCACTGCCGTCCGCCTCATCGCCTACACCGGCGAAATGACCTTCCCGGGCGTGTTCTGGGAAGAACGCCTTGTACGCCCACTGGACCTCTATCCAGAACACCGTGACGACGCGCCCGCGTGGCTTGAACCGATTCCCGGCGGTAGCTACCGGATGGCCAGCACATTCCTGCGGATCGAAACCGACGAGGGGGTACACGGCATCGGAGGGCCTCTCTCGGATGATCAGGCGTACATCATCGCTACCCAGATGCGTTCACTCCTGATCGGATCCGACCCGATCGCCATCGAACTCCTCTGGGACAAGATTTACCGCTCACAGGTTCACGGACGCAAAGGCGCGGCGATGATGGCCCTGTCGGTTGTCGATTGCGCCCTTTGGGACCTCAAGGGACGCTGGCTCGGACAACCCGTCTACCGCCTCCTTGGAGGACCGACCCGTACATCCGTGCCGGCCTATGCGAGTTGCCTGGGCTACTCGGTCGAGCCGGAACGTGCCGCTGAACGCGCCAAGATGCTTCACGCCGAGGGATGGCGCCACCAGAAATGGTTCTTCCGCGACGGACCGGGTTCTGGGAAGCCGGGTATCGACCGGAATGTCGCAATGGTCAAGGCACTTCGCGAGGCCGTCGGGCCAGACACGGACCTGATGTTCGATGCCTGGATGAGTTGGGATCTCCCCTACGCGATCCAGGTTGGGCGGCGGATTGCCGAGTACCACCCGCGATGGGTTGAGGAACCCGTCATGCCCGACAAGATCGAGCAATACGCGCAAGTACGACGGGCACTCAACGCGATGGGCATTCCCGTCTCAGGTGGCGAGCACGAATACACCCGTTGGGGCCTCAAGCAACTCATGGATGCGCAGGCGGTGGACGTCCTGCAGCCCGATATCTACTGGTGTGGGGGGATCTCCGAGACCCTGAAGATCTGTGCAATCGCTTCCACCTATGACTTACCAGTGATCCCGCACGGTCATTCGACCCCGGCGACCATGCACCTGGTTGCGGCGATGACACCGAACCTATGCCCGCTTCTGGAATTCCTGCTCAAGTGGAACACCGTCCACCAGTGGTTCCTGACGTACCCAATCTGGCCAGTGAATGGCGAGGTCCAAGTTGCGGTACTGGACCGACCGGGGATTGGCATGGACATCGACGAGGCAAAAATCGTCACGCAAAAGGAAATCTACGCCTGACGAAATTATCCTTCAGGGCAAGTTAACACTGACTATTGGTCGTCTGCACCATCGCTCAACAACAGTTTGGCCCCGCTTCCTCTACAAGGTGCGGGGCCAACTTCAATCTTCAGGCCAACGCGGCCCTAAGTGCCGCCGGGGCATCCGGGAAGTCGCCAAGCAACTCACAGGTCTGTGCCCGAGAGTCGTAGCAACTGACCGTGAATTGGCCGTCTCCCGGCAGACGCACGATTTGCCGAACTACCGCATTCTGGTCTGGTCGCCGGAAGGTGACCCACTGCCAGTCCGCAGACGCACGGACCTGCGCACCACCCGTGGCCCGCAATTCCCTTACCAACCACCGCCACTCGATTGGCTCACCATCCTGATGGCCACTCAATCCACCGGGCGAGGAGTTGATCCTGCCGGAACCCACAAAGGGTCTTCCTGCTTCCATGGCTTGCATCCTTGCTTGAAGACCCTTCCGGCGCGTCCTTCCCTGGGCCGCTTGCGTCTGGGTCTGTTGGAACTATCGGCGAGTTGCATCGCCGCCTTTACCGTTAGCGACAACCCAACCCCTCGCTTCGCTCACATCACGCTGTCAGCACCGATCCGGAGCGCGATGAAGTCAGGCGCCCGTTCGTCACTGCCGCCACGCCGTTCACGAAGACATGCGAGATGCCATCCGGATAGACCGCAGGTGTCTCGAAGCTTGCGCGGTCGGTGATCGTCGCCGCATCGAAGATCGTGACATCGGCGGCCAAACCGGGGCGAAGCAGGCCACGGTCGCGCAACCCGAACTTCGCGGCGGGCATCGCAGTGAACTTGCGGACCGCCTCTTCAAGACGGAGCCAACGACGCTCGCGCACGTAGTCGCCAAGGACGCGGGCGGTCCATCCAAAACTCGCCGGGTGGTTCACCATCGCCGCCAACGGGCCATCAGCCGATGCCGTCCAGGCGTCAGCCTCGATGGCAACCAATGGGTGCTGAACAAGCTCACGCAGATGGTCGTGCGTCTTGACCTCGCCGAACATCCCGGCGTCGGCAATTCCCGCCCCTTCCGCCTGGAGAATGTCGAGGTACGCATCGATCGGCTGACGGCGCATGGTGTCCGCAATGTCCACGAACGACTTGCCAAAGAGATGCATGGAATTCGACGTGCGTCCGAGCCAGAGGATGTCCCACTCGCCCCGTGCGACCAT
>BJHB01000106.1:0-9304 GCA_014191415.1 Chloroflexota bacterium | reverse complement strand
GCAATCCATGTTGGGTGACTTGACGGCCATGCGGAGACATGGACCGACTTGGCCTCGTCAGTCTCGGCAAAGGCTCCCAAGTAGACCGCCTCGGTCACGTGGGGAATATACGGCGCAAGCATTTTCGTGACGAATAGCAATGCGTGGTGCAATGCGTAGCGGGCGCCATCGGCTGACCCGGAATATAGCCTTGCCTTTACCAGTTCGAGGTAGTTGTCACACAGGTCTGTCCAGAAGAAGCGTTCGATTTCGGTGCGACCGGCTGCGAACTCGTAGTCGTTCAGGTCGTTCGTCACCCGATTCGTTACGTCGGCGAGGCGTGCCAGAATCCATCGGTCCGTCGCCGTGAACTCGGTGACAGGGGGTTCGGACGGCGGAATGTAGCCACCGAGAAAACCTTGGCTGAAACGCACTGCGTTCCAAAGTTTCGTGACCAGGCGTGACCCATTCTTGAAGACTTCTTCAGAAAGTTGGGTGTCTCCCCCGGTCCTTACTGATGCCGTCCAATAGCGCACCGCGTCTGCGGAGAATTGTTCGAGCATGGCCGTCGGGTCTTCGGCCGCTTTGAGCTTGCTTTTTGAAATCTTCTTGCCAGACGGGTCTAGCGCATGCCCCGAGATGAGGACATTCGTCCACGGGATGTCACCCGTGAGGTAGATGCTCCGGACAATTGTGTAAAAGTCCCACGTGCGGATGATGTCATGAGCGTTTGGACGCAACGTCATCGGCCGGAAGAGCGCGTCAAACGCGTCGGCGTCCACGCCATAGGGAGCAGCCAACGTCGCGCAGATCTGCGGCGTGACCGACGAAGTCGCCCAAGTGTCCATCACATCGGGATCAGGCGAATACCAGTCAGCCCCAGTTGCGTTGCAGGAGGGACACGCCTCCACCGGTGGAGCGGTGTCCTGTGGATCAACTGGCAACATTTCGTCGGTGGCCGTGACGATGTGCTTGCACGCCTTGCAGTACCAAACTGGGAAGGTCACGCCGTAATAGCGCTGACGGGTGATATTCCAGTCCCAGTTCAGTCCCTCGACCCATGTTTCATATCGCGTCCGCATGTGTTCCGGGTGCCATTTGATCCGGCGCCCGGCATCAATCCAGACCTGCTTCTTGTCGAGCAGGCGGATGAACCACTGCCCGGCGAGCAGGTACTCAATGTCGGTACCGCAACGTTCGTGGACACCGACGGTGTGTTCGATTGGTTTTTGAGCGAGGATGAAGCCTCCGGCACCAAGGTCTTCCAGGATGCGTGCGCGTGCTTGCTTCAATGTCAAACCCTCATACGGGCCCGCAATCGCATTCATCCGTCCATCGGGAGTGATTGCCATCTTCAAAGGCAGGCCGTGATCTCGCCACCAGCCAACGTCCGTGACGTCCCCGAACGTGCAACACATTACGGCGCCGGTGCCCTTTTCCGGGTCGGCGTGCGTATCGGCAAGGATCGGGACTTCGACGCCAAAGATCGGGGTCCGCGCGGTCTTGCCAACCAGGTGGCGGTAGCGATCATCGGATGGATTGACGAAAACAGCGACGCAAGCGGCAAGGAGTTCTGGTCGGGTCGTGGCAATCTGGATTGTTCCCGTCCCGTTGCCATGAGGCTCTGCGGGGTCCGTCCCGACGAGTGCAAATGGAATGGTGGTGAACTGCGAGGCAACACCCGGCTTGTCGTCGATTTCCGCTTGGGCAACACCGGTCCGGCACGTCGGGCACCAAAGGGTGGGGGCTTCCTGCCGGTAGGCGTCCCCTTGACTGAACAACTTGAGAAACGCGGTCTGGGACACCTTCCGGGACCGCTCATCGATGGTCGAGTAGCGCAAGCGCCAGTCGACCGACAGCCCCAAACGCGACCAAAATCGTTCGAATTGGGTCTCCACCTGATGCGAAAGGGTCAGGCACTCCTCAATGAAGGCCCGGCGGCCAATGTCACGCGCACGAACTCCGCGGTTGTTCTCGGTGAATACTTCGGTCGGCAAACCGTTGTCGTCGAAGCCGAATGGATAGAACACACTGCGTCCGCGCATCCGGTGGTACCTGGTCATGATGTCCGCGTGGGAGTACGAGAACACGTGTCCAACGTGGATCCGTCCCGACACAGTTGGTGGCGGCGTGTCGACCAGGTATGGGTCACCCGGGTGAGAGGGATCAAACTGGTAGACCCCGGACGAGGCCCAGCTATCCTGGATCTGGGGTTCGGCGGTTCGGAAGTCGTACTTTGCAGGCAACTCAGGCATGGTGCTGTCAGTATAGGGAAGAGCCTGGACAGATTGTCCGTTGACGGTCTGTCCCCGACGCGTCCGGGCCACCCGGGGCTACGATTGCGCTCATGACAGCCAGTAAAGCTCACCCGGCGGCCGTCCACCTTGGAGACGGCATCTATCGCATCCCCTGCCAGTTTGCTGCCGACGGCATTGTGCACCTGTATTACATCGATGCCCCTGAACCGGTCCTGATCGACACCGGGGTGAGCGCGACGCCCGAACGTGATCTCTTACCGGCGCTTTCTGACGTCGGGCTAGAATTACGGGCCGTCCGGCACATTTTCACGACACACGGGCATTGGGACCACATGGGCGGGCACGGTTCGATGCGAGAGATTGCGCCGCGTGCATTGGTTTACATTCAGCCGGCAGACGCGTACCTGCTCGACCGTCTGGAGGCCCACACCTTCGGCTACATCACCTACATGCCCCGGGCCCTTGGTGATGCGACGGAACTAAAGGCCGTCATGGCTCAAATGGCTTCAAACATTGTGTGCCCGGTGCGCGCTGACGTACTTGTCCTCGACGGTCACAGAATTGACATCGGTGGTGGGCGCACCATCCGGGCGGTTCACACGCCAGGTCACTCACGCGGTTCAATGAGTTACTTCTTGGAGGATGCGAAAACCTTATTCACGGGCGACGCAATCCAAGGTCTCGGCGGTGGGGTGGGGCGACTTCCGCTTGTGTTTGACGACTCTCGCGCCTATCGGGCGACGATTGCACGGGTTGCGGGCATTTCCCCAGACCGTCTTTGCCTCGGACATGCCTTCACCGGGCTCCCGGGTGGGACAGAAGCGAGCCCGGTTCGGGAGGGCGCAATTGCGCGTCAGTTTCTCGAGGAGAGCGGTCAGGCTGCCAAGGCGATCGAGGAGACCATGCGACGGGTCATTGCCGGCGGTGACGGAGGTTTCATAGTGGTCGCGCGGACAGTTCTGCAGAGACTGGTTTCTGACCTTGGGGTGACGCTTGATGAGCAGGGGTTGAACCGCCGGGCAATCGCGACGCTGCATGCCTTCTACCGCGAACTAACCGGTTCGCCTCCTCCCGTCTGACAGCGCCAATGCTCTCGGTGTCCGAACCCGCCGAGAACCTATTTGCTCAGAATTCTGACGCTCAAGGCGGGTGGCGGACTAGGTGTGGCCGTGGTCGTGGGCATCGTCCGCACCGTGACGATGGCCCCCATATAGCCATTCATCTTTGACTCGCGGCCGCATGAGCCCCCGCAATTCATCTTCAAGGCGCCTGTATTGAGCTTGGACATTCGCGATTTCATCTTGCAGCGTCTCGTCTACCTCCTCACCTGACGCGAGAATGCGATCAAGTTCCTCCCGGAGTGGAAACAAGGTGCGTCCGACGGCCGCGAGCGCCTTCACCACCGCAGTCCGTCGTTCACGAGGCGTCATGGGAGCGCCTGTTTCTGGATTAACCGGTGGTGACTGATTGTCGTGCTCGTCAAATTCGGAAGGCTTTGCCATTGGTGAACCCCTAGTTTTCCGACCGGCCGGCAAGGTACGCCTGGGCAGTTTGAACAAGGACATCGACACCTATTGGAAGACAGTCCTCGTCGATGTCAAACCGGGGCGAATGGCCGGGACCATCAATGCCACGGGCGGAATTGGCACTGCCAAGCCTCATGTAGCACCCGGGGACGGCTTCCAAGAAGTAGGCCATGTCGTCGCCACCGAGACTTGGCTCGTGAGTTACGACATTGCCTGGCCCCACCACGGTGCAAGCGACGTCACGGACAAGGTCGGTGATCACCGCATCATTGACGCACGGCGGGTATGCACCTCCGTCCCATTCGAGGCTCGCCGTCGCGCGGAACGTGTGGGCGGTCCCCTCGGCTACCTCGACAACCCGGCGACGCAGTTCAGTTCGGAGGGCGGGGTCATAGGTGCGCAAGGTTCCACGAAGTTCACATGTGTCCGCGATGATGTTTCCGGCTGTCCCGCCGTGTATGGCACCGATTGTCAGCACGCCCGGTTGCGCGGGAGACTTTTCTCGCGTCATGAGCGTGTGCAGCGCGGTGATCATCTGTCCTGCCACGGCAATCGGATCCACTGAGAGATGAGGACGCGCGGCGTGCCCGCCCTTGCCTCGGATCACTATCACGAACCCGTCGGTGGCTGCCGATACTGGTCCGGGCTGGGCTGCAATCTGTCCGACCTGGATGGTGTTCGCTAGATGGATCGCGATCGCCGCGTCAACGCGCGGTTCGAGAAGTGCGCCGGCCGCAATCATTGGCGCTGCACCGCCGTCGGTTTCCTCAGCTGGCTGGAACGCAAATACGACGTTGCCAGGAAGGGAGTCGCGGTGTCTGGCGAGAACTTTCGCCGCGGTGATCGCCATGGCGGTGTGCGCATCATGCCCGCACGCGTGCATCCTGCCTGGCACGGTTGACCCAAACGGACGGCCAGGGGTCTCCTGCAGAGGCAAGGCGTCCATGTCAGCCCGAATCAGGATTGTGCGGCGCACACCGCCGCTTGGTGTGGCGCCAGTGCCACGGAGTACTGCCACAACCCCGGTTCCAGCTACGCCTTCACGGACTTCGAGTCCGGCTTCACGCGCTGCACCGGCAACCTTTGCTGCGGTCCGGTGTTCTTCCCACGCAAGTTCCGGGTGCATGTGGAGGTCTCGCCGGAAGTCCACCAGGAATGATGCTTCGGCATCCGTCAGATTGGCGCGCACGTTTCGGTCCATTGGTGTGAGTGTAGCCCGGTGGAGCCTCTGTCAATTGTCATGTACGAAGGTCGGTGAGACTTTGGGGCAGCTCATGGCAGGCCTTAGCGCACAGACAAACAAGAAACTCTTCTAGTGCATGGTGTCCTCTTTCTTCACCCATCGTGCAGATGGAGCGGCGACGAGTACGGTCCGGCCTTCCATAGTGGCGATAATCGGCGACATTCCGGTCAAAGTGCCGTCGATATGGACTGGTTGAGGCTGGTCGTTGGTGGTGACGGTCACGTGGCGACCACGATGGAGGTGGAACTGGGGATGGCCGACATGGGTTCCTCGGTACACCTTCGGGAAGATTCTGATCGCTTCCAAGCGGTGGATATCGCCGATGATTGCGACATCGATGAACCCGTCCATCGGGTCTGCGTCAGGGACAATCCTCAGACCACCGCCGTAGACACCGACGTTTGCGATGGTGACAGCGTAAGCGCGCGCATTCCACACGACGGTTCCATCGACGGTGACCTTCACGTCCGTTGGGCGGTACGTCAGGATTCCCTGGATCGTCCCGACCCCGTACGCCAATGCGGCCGGACGGATTTTTGACTTTGCTCGAAGTCTTGCCACGTAGGCATCGAGGCCCGTACCTCCGGCTTGAACGCACGCGCGCCCGTTAAGCGTGATGACATCAAGCCTGATCCTTGGAGCGTTCGCGAGGATACGAAGTGCTCTTGCAAGTGATACCGGGCCGGTTCCAATTGGCTTAATCCCGAGTTCCCCAGCAAGGTCGTTTCCGCCACCGCCGGGTAGCACCATTAGGCAGGTGTCTGTGCCAACCAGGGCCTCAGCGACTTCACTGACGGTTCCGTCACCTCCAACGACGGCGATGATGTTCGCCCCTTGGCGAACCGCCGATGCTGCAAGATCCGTTGCGTGACCGGGGCCTGAGGTCTCTTGAACCGGACCACCGAACCCAGCGGCGCCAGCGGCGAGGGCCAACTCCTTGCCAATGGCAAACGCCCGACCGTTCCCAGCGACGGGATTGACGATGTACGCCCATCGGTCAGGTTCGATCAGGTGGGAAGGGCTTGGGTTGACCATCGTTGTACTTGGGTGACAATGGCTGGAGGATTGTTGGCCTTGCTTGTCTCTTACTACGTGAACTCGACCGACCCGGTAGGAGTGACATTAGTGACGTGTCCTAGACCATGTACTGGCAGGTCAAAGAGTGTGAAGGTGAAGTCAACCGACTCAGACGCACCTGGTTCCAACCAGCGGGCGGTTCCTGCTTCGATTGCACCAAGCAGGCCATGTCCCGGCCACGAGGAGTGGGGTTCCACGCCCATCACGTACGAACGTCCGTACCACGGATACCCTTGACCGCCGTTGAACTCCTGCCAAACCCACACGGATGGCATGACATCGAGTGGCCACGTTACGGCAACGCCAATGCCAGTCGCTGGGCTTTCGAGGGCATACCAACCATTTGATAAGTCCAATGCATAGCCCATGTTGGCGTAGCCGGCACCCGGGCCCGGAATGATGCTGACATCGACCGTGCCACCGTCCGAGG
Source organism: Chloroflexota bacterium (assembly GCA_014191415.1). Lineage (GTDB taxonomy): Bacteria > Chloroflexota > UBA11872 > UBA12225 > UBA12225 > UBA12225. Next base: position 2,791 of record BJHB01000106.1, on the reverse strand, counting down.
CGATCGCGTGTGGCCACTTTCCGCGTGCGTTCGGCGCAATCCTGGTTCGACCGGGCGCGTTTGCCACGTCCCCCAAGTACGTCTTGGCCGGAATGGTCAAGCGGGCACCTTCACAAAGGAATGGTGCTCCGTACGCTGGGTGGTGCCCCCACATGTATGGCATGCGCTCGTTTCCAGTGTTCGTGATCGTTTCGGTGAAACGAATCACCGTAGCAACCGCGTCAACCGACATGTGACGTGAGATCCTGAACGGCGACCTCATCAGATCCGCCGAAAGGTCAGCGCCTGGCCCGTTTGTAGTTTCGACGATGGAGCATTCCCAAGGTGCGAGGGATGCTTCACCGTGGAAACTTAGTTCTGCGCCCATGTACACGCACGGGTCGCCGGCGTTCGGAAAGAGCACTCGCCACCCGCCGACATAGTGGTCCATCCAGACACCCTGGGAACCGCCGGACGTGGATGAACTCAGCCCTTGTGGTCGAAGTGCCCATGGAGCCTTCCACAGGACATTGACCGGAGTCCCGCCCGACAGGTCCTCAATTGAAAGGATTTCCGCTCCCTTGCCAGGAAGAACAACCACGCGGATGCGGTCATTCTCCAGCGAGACGGTGTCCCACCCATTGGTGGTCCCGGATGAGACGCGTGAACGCGAGGTGTCGTGCTCGGCTGAACTCATATTTCAGTTGCCCCCGCGCGATGGTATCGCGAAGCGAGGCTTGCTGCGAAACACGTGAAACCGTTGCCCGAATCAGTTGCACTGTCAATCGCATAGAAACTGCTGTTAGGGTAGTATTGCCTTGGGCGAAACTGAGGTTTCCCACGAAATTCTGGATGAACCTTGCTACAACATTGCGTCGCCACGCCAGAATAGAGGAGTTGGCCGGAAGATGGAACGTCATTCAAGCATAGGATCTTTGGTGTTGTGGGGATTGATTGGTGGGGCGATCGGCGGGGTTCTGAACGTTCTGCTTCATGTTTTCGCTCTCTTTGGACTTGGCGACCCAATGGCCGGAGACGGAGGGATGGGGTTCATGGCAATCCCTGTCTTCCTGAGTTTTGGAAGCTCGGTTGTTCCGGGTGCCATTGCTGGGTTGGTCTATGCAGCATTGGAGAGGTTTACGTCCAATCCCACTTCAAGGTTCTTGCAGGTATCTGGCGGCTTCCTGATGATATCCCTCGCAGGGCCGATAACCATGCAGGGCGCGACCACGGTGACCGTGGCCGTGCTCTTGGCCATGCATGTCATTGCCGGCGTGCCGATCATGTGGGGTGTCGTCAGAGGCGCGCGTCCGTAGAGGTCGCGCACCTCTGACGTTCGGGGTCGACTTGACAACCAGTGTGTAATCAGACCTGTGTGGCAATGGCTGCCATCACCGCGGCGTAAAGCGAGGTGTCTGGCAGCGTCTTCCCTGCAAACAGCAGCAATGACGTTATGAAACCGGCAATGTATCGTGGGTTCGGATACCGCGCGATCATTGCCCGATGAATTGCGTCGGCAATTGCCCGTGGGTGGCGACTTGCGTCGCTCCAAGTCTTCATTTGCCATTGATTTGGTGATTGCCTTCGCGAGCGGTGCGCAGGGTCCGGAACCGGACGCAGCACGGAGCGCGTCGACTGCGACTTTGGCAAATTCGGTTCGAATTCCATCGGGTTCGATGACAACCACATCGATGCCGAATGATTTGACTTACACGCGCAATCTCTCGCTCACAGCTTCGAGAGCGACCTTGGCGCCTTGTTTCCACGCGCGCAGGGGTCCGGCCATGCAGCTGCTGACCGAAGAGGTGTCGACAATCGTGCCTGAGCGTCTCTCGCGCATTCAGGGCAAGACCCGTTGTGCGATGCGGTCTGCACCAAATGCGTTCAGTTCGAATTGCCGACGCCTCACATCCATTGGAACGTATTCAATGTCGCCATACGGACCATAGCCCGCCTCGTTGACTAGCACGTCGATGCGTCCGAACTAGTGGACGACCTCTGCGAAGCCCGCAATTATGGAACCTTCGTCGGCTACTCCGAGACAGACCGTGCTGATGCCCAACTCACTGAGTGATTCCATGCGGTCGGTACGCCTCGGCGCTGCAAAAACCGATAATCCGGAGGCTTGCAGGCGACGCGCAGCTTCCTCAAAAATGCAGAATGATGCGCAGGTTACACGTTCTGTTCATGGGTGGGAAATGACGATCTTCGGAAAATCCTCTCAAAGTCAACAGCAATTCGCTTTTTTACCATGACCGAGGCTCTTGTTTATGAAACGGGGTGGGCACGCTCGGGTTTGGCCTTCGCCATGTCCGATCAGGATGGGGGCCAAAGACATTCGGAGGGTCAGGATCGCCCCGGGGATCACAAGATCCTGATACGCATCTTCCCCATTACCCGTTGGGCGCCGGCAAGGCGCAACACTGCAAACAGAGCTGTCGGGGGCTGAGAGTGCGCTAACCGGACGACGTCGTGGTAGATCCGTCAATGGAACTCTGCGGCCGAAAGCGTTTCAATCTGTGACGTCGCACGATCGGCATGCGTGGTGAAGCTGACCTGCTACGTTGATCAACGTCAGAGACTGAACGCAGCTACTGCGTCTTGATCCACGACCCACCGGCGTCGGTTGACAACTTGGTTGCTTCAATAAGCCTGACAGCCTCCAACCCGTCAATGGCATCCGGTGTAGAGGGTGCACCGGTTCGCACTGAGTGTGCGAATGCATCAAGTTGCAATTTATACGGGTTTGTATCGCCAAAGACTGGCCTCTCTGCAATCCCGGTGGCGTCGTCAAAAACCGCGACGTAGCTCG
>BJHB01000105.1:0-9312 GCA_014191415.1 Chloroflexota bacterium | reverse complement strand
ACCTCAAGGCTGACTCGCTGGACCTTGTTGAGCTGATCATGGCGTTCGAGGACAACTACGGGGTTGAAATCCCGGATGAAGCTGCCCAGCAAATCAGGACGGTTGGCCTGGCACTGGAATACGTGAAGTCTCACGGAACTCACTAAGCGCACCGGACACCAGTAAGTCCACGTGAATGCAAAGGACCTACCCGGACAACGGGGTAGGTCCTTTTCTCTTCCATTTGACTGAGCCGCGGGCCGGTCTGGGTGTCCTACGCGACACCCTGCCTGACCATGCCGACGTCGGTCGGTGACGGCTGGGCGGTGATCACCTCGGAAAGCGGGTTCTCACCTACCCCAAGCGCCAAGTTTTCAATCTGTACCCCTGAAATCTCGGACCGCCAATGGTTCAGCAAGTCGTTCATGGTCCGTTCAAACGGGATCAACGGCTCCCACCCGGTCTGTGCCCGGAACTTTGCCGAGTTGCACACTAGGGAAGGCACGTCCGGTGGACGAAGGCGGGTCGGATCCTCGCGGATGGTGAAATAGACCTGGCTGAACGCAGCGAGGGTGCGCAAGACCTCATCTACGCGCCGACCGGCGCCCGATCCAATGTTGTAGACCTCTCCGGGCACTCCACGAGTTGCCGCCAGGAAGTACGCACGGGCCATGTCCCGCACATCGGTGAAGTCACGGACCGCCGACAGATTGCCAACCTGGAGCTCAGGAATTCGCTGGTTTGCCTCGATTTCAGCGATCTGCTTCGCAAACCGGCTCGCAACAAAGTCATCGCGCTGGCGTGGACCGGTGTGATTGAACGGACGGACCCGGATTGCCTGCAAGTCATTGGATGCGAAGTACTGGTACCCCATCAGGTCCTGGGTCACCTTGCTGACCGCATAGGGATCGGCCGGACGAAGCATCACCTTCTCATCGACCGGGTTTTCGTCCGGACGGACCAGCCCATATTCAAGGCACGACCCTACGACAAGCAGACGGGCTGTCGGCGCGTGTCGAAGGATTGCCCGGATCACATTCAGTTGACCGACGGCGTTGTCTAGCAATGTCCCGGCAGGATCATCGAACGACGCCGGGACAAATGCCTGCCCTGCCAAATGAAAGACGATCTCAGGCTTGGACTCCTCGATTGCCCGGTCGACAGCGCCAGCGTTCCGAACATCGGCCTCGATCAAGCGGAACCGCCCAGACGTGCGCGGGGCGTTGCCAGCACGGGCAGCGGAGCGCACAAGACCGAAAACCTCGGTGTCGGAACGTGCCAGGCAGTGATCGGCAAGGTGGCTTCCGGCGAACCCGCCCACGCCGGTGATCAGGATTCGCATGGCAGCCTCCTCGGCACTCCCGCAGTCGGGATACACCACCTGGTGCAACCCGCCACGCGCCGGCATGTGGTGATCGTCTCAAACCGACCGAACCGCGGTGCAATCCGCCAATCACCGCAAAGCGAATGGCGGACCCTAGTTCCGGGCGGTATCAGTGTGATGGTACCGCCGCTGGCGCTGGGAGACCGGCATCGGCTGCCAAGGTCGCAGCAAGATCGGTCCGCTCCCAAGGGAAGTCGTCACCGCCTCGCCTTCCGAAATGGCCATAGGCGGCGGTCTTGCGGTAAATCGGTCGGCGGAGGTCGAGCCGCTCAATGATCCCGGCCGGCGTCAAGTTGAAGTGGCGCCGGATGAGGCCTTCGATCACCTCTTCGTCCACGTGCTCGGTTCCGAAGGTCTCGAAACTGATCGAAACCGGATCGGCCACACCGATCGCATAAGCGAGTTGCACCTCGAAGCGGTCCGCAAGACCCGCAGCAACAACATTTTTGGCGACATAACGCGCTGCATACGCACCCGAGCGGTCGACTTTTGTCGGATCCTTGCCCGAGAACGCACCACCGCCGTGGCGAGCCACTCCGCCATAGGAATCGACGATGATTTTTCGCCCAGTGAGGCCAGAGTCTCCAAGAGGCCCGCCGATGACGAAGTTCCCGGTCGGATTGATGTGATATTTCGTGTCTTCGTCAAGGTGCTTGGGGTCGATGATCACGTCAATGACGTGCGCGCGAATGTCCGCGCTGATCTGCGCCTGGCTGATCCCGTCGTCATGCTGAGTGGACACCACGACCGTATCCACCCTAACCGGCTTGCCTTCGCAGTACTCGACGGTTACTTGGGACTTTCCGTCCGGACGCAGGTAGGGCAGAGCACCGGACTTGCGGACTTCGGCAAGACGCCTGCATAGATCGTGCGCATATGCAATCGAGAGAGGCATGAGTTCCGGCGTTTCGTTGCACGCGAACCCAATCATCATTCCCTGGTCGCCAGCACCAACCTTGCGCTCCTTGACCTGGACGACAGTCTGGCTTACGCCAAGATCGATGTCTGCCGATTGCCCGGTGAGACGCACTTCAATCTGTGAATCGGGTGCCGAAGCGCCAAGCTCATGTCGCGTATAGCCAATGTCGGTCAGGACCTGTCGCACCACCGCGCGGATCTCGCGTTCCGCCGGCAGGGGTGTGATCTCGCCATAGACTGCGACCCAATCCCAATCAGGACTGGATTTCACCGACGACTCGCAGGCGACGCGCGACATTCGATCACGCGACAGGCAGAGGTCAAGAATGGCATCGCTGATCTGGTCGCAGACCTTGTCGGGATGCCCTTCGGTAACTGATTCCGATGTGAAGAGCAGCCGGGGGCTGCGCATGAAAGTTGTGCTCACCGTGCGTCTTTCCTTTGTCGCATCGCTTGGGAATGGAACCGGCGCCACTGCCCAGCATCTCCCGACTACCCAGAGAAACACCCCTCACCAAGCGGATGCCTGAGGAGGGGTGTTGCGTCGTGCGTTCGGTCTACGTGCCTTCTTCCCAGGAGTTGATGTACTTGTCCTGCTCGGCCGTAAGGGTGTCAATCGTCACTCCGAGAGCGTGCAACTTGAGGCGCGCGACCTCACGGTCGATGTCAAGCGGCACGTCGTAGACGTGGGCATTGAGGTCCTTGGCGTTCTTGACCATGTATTCCGCGGCCAGCGCCTGGTTTGCGAAGCTCATGTCCATCACGGACGCCGGATGCCCGTCACCCGCCGCAAGGTTGATCAACCGACCCTCGCCCAGGACGAAGATCTTGCGGCCGTCGGGCATGAGGAACTCATCGACGAAGTCACGCACCTTGCGGTGACTGACGCTCATCTCTTCCAGACCGGGCAGGTTGATCTCAACATTGAAGTGACCGGAGTTCGCAACCATCGCGCCAGTCTTCATGACCGCGAAGTGGGCCTTGTCTATGACATGGATGTTGCCGGTGACGGTCAGGAACAGGTCTCCCTCACGGGCGGCCTCAGCGATCGGAAGGACACGATAGCCCTCCATGACCGCCTCGAGTGCGCGGGTCGGATCCACATCGGTCACGATCACGCTCGCGCCCATGCCCCGGGCGCGCATGGCGATCCCGCGTCCGCACCACCCAAAGCCACACACTACGATCACCTTGCCGGCAAGCAGGATATTCGTGGCGCGGACAACCCCATCAAGGGTGGACTGTCCCGTGCCATACCGGTTGTCAAAGAGATGCTTGGTAGCCGCCTCGTTCACCGCGATGATCGGGAACTGGAGAACGTCGTTCTTCTCCATGGCCTTCAGGCGGATGACACCGGTCGTCGTCTCTTCCGTGCCTCCGATGATCGTCTCGAAGAGTTCATTCCGGTTCTTGTGGATTTCGGCGACCAAGTCACATCCATCGTCCATGGTGATGTTCGGCTTGGTGTCCAAGACCTTGCTGATGTGGCTGAAGTAGGTCGCCTCGTCTTCGCCCTTGATCGCGTAGACCGAGATGCCGTGTTCCACGACGAGCGCGGCAGCGGTCTCATCCTGGGTCGAAAGGGGATTCGACGCGCACGCGGTCACTTCCGCCCCGCCGGCCTTGAGGGCAATCAGGAGATTCGCGGTCTCGGTCGTGATGTGAAGGCACGCGCCAAGACGGATTCCTGCGAACGGCTTCTCACGTTCGAAGCGGTCACGGACCAGTCCGAGGACTGGCATGTCCTGCGCGGCCCATTCGATGCGCTGCTGCCCACGGGTGGCGAGGGCGGCGTCCTTGATGTCATGCGGAACACTTGATTTAGTCAATGGACTTCTCTCATTCTTTCAACGTTGGCAACCGCCTCACCGCGATGTGGCGAGGGCAACCCAATCACCCCGGCGCGTGCCAATCAGTTGGTCAGTGCGGTGCGCCCTGCGCATGGTGGACAGAACCGACGGGAGGATGAGCGGGGGTCACATCATCGAAATGGGTCAGGTCGCGCAGGGCGCGATACCGGTCCACCAGTGACTCGGGAGTGACCGAAACCAGTCGGTTCGTACTGAAATCCTCAACGGTGAATGACGCCACCACGCACCCATGAGCGATTGCACGCCGGAAGTTTGCCAGAGAATGGTCGCGCGTCTGGGCAAGGTGGCCGACAAACCCCCCGGCGAAGCTGTCCCCCGCACCGGTCGGGTCCACGACGTGGTCCACCGGAAAGGCCGGACACGTGAACATCCCCTCACGATGCACCAGGACGGCCCCATATTCGCCACGCTTCACGATCACCGCCTCCGGGCCATTTTCAAGGATCTGCCGCGCACCGATCAGCACATTCGTCGCGCCGGTGTACTGCCGGATCTCCTCGTCGTTCATCAGAAGGACGTCAACTCGCGAGATCGCTTCATGCAGGACCGGCCGAGCGATGTTGATCCATAGGTTCATTGAGTCGAGAACCACCAGATCGGGTGCACGCACTTGGTCAAGCGCCTTGATCTGGAGCGACGGATCGGTGTTGGCGAGGAACACGTAACGCGCCTCCCGGAAGTGATCGGGAAGGTGCGGATCGAACTGCGACAGGACGTTGAGATCCGTGTACAGCGTCTCCCGCTGGTTCATGTCTTCGTGGTAACGCCCACCCCACCTGAAGCACTTGCCCGGAAGGGTCACCAGCCCCGCAAGGTCGGCACCTCGTGCGGCGAGCATCTGACGGTGGGCGTCCGGGAAGTCGCCGCCAACGACGCTCACCAACTGAGCCTGTGACCCAACCACACTTGCCGCGACAGCGAAATAGGACGCGGACCCGCCAAGCACGTTCTCCACGCGGGAGGCGGGGGTCTCGACCTCATCAATCCCGACCGTTCCAATGCACAGGATCGTCGCGGTGCTCATGAGTACTAAGGATCCTTTCGGTTTCTAATCGGCCCTGGAAGACTGGCTATGTTGCAAGTTGGCAACCCATGCCCCTGCGTGGTCGGACCCGATCCGCATTCTGAGACGACTACCAAGATACTACAGTTCGTTTAGCTATTTTATTAGGATTGTCGCTGGTGGGTACATGGTTCAAGACCGCCCTGTCTGATCGAGACTGAAGTCACCGATGCTGGAAGCGTTCCGGAAACGACCCCACGCCTTGACGTGCGGCCTACGACAGGTACCGGCTTACAATCGGGCCGAGGCGTCGGCGGGTCGCTTCGGGTATGCGGTCCGGGGCGGTCATGATTGCTCCGTGAAGGGCTGACGCACACTGGCACGTCCGGTCATGACGCACGTGCGATACCGCCTCGGTGACAATCCTCTGGCCCGCCGAGACATTCGCTTGCAGGTTACGGATAACCATTTCCACGGTCACCGCCTCCTCATTCTCGCGCCACACGTCGTAATCCGTCACGAACGCGAGCATCCCGTAACAGATCTCGGCCTCCCGCGCGAGTCGGGCTTCGGGAATGGCGGTCATGCCAATGATGTCTACGCCCCACTGGCGGAAGACCTGCGACTCTGCCCGTGAAGAGAACTGGGGCCCCTCGATACATACATACGCCCCCCCGCGATGGGCCGTAATGCCCGACCCGCCCGCAACATCGCCAAGTGACGCTGACAGGTGAGGACAGAACGGGTCAGCGAAACCCACATGCGCCACGATCCCATCACCAAAGAAAGTTCCGGGCCGGTGCATTGTCCGGTCGAACAACTGATCCGGAATGACGACATCGCGCGGGGCGAGTTCTTCACGCATGCTGCCGACAGCACTGACCGCGATGATCCACTGCACTCCGATGGACTTAAGCGCGTAGATATTTGCGCGAACCGGGACCTCAGTCGGGAGGTACCGGTGTCCGCGTCCATGCCTCGCCAGGAATGCCACCGGCATCCCGTTCAGTCGCCCGGTGATGATCGGATCGCTCGTGGGGCCGAACGGCGTCTCCACCACCACCTCGGCGCGGTCTTCAAGTCCCGGCATGTCGTAGAAGCCGCTGCCCCCGATAACGGCCAAGCGCGCCTCGCCGCTGGATCCAAGCGCCGCTGGAGATGCGGAATCGTTAGTCTGGGTCATCAGCGGTTCCCTTCATGTATCGACAGAAAGTGCCCATAAGTATCGCCAATCGGTGACCAAGAGTTGCCGGACCCGACGCCCGTTGTGCCCGATTGTTCGCCGCGACCCGTAACCCGTTCCCAGGACACGCACGGGAACTGGACGCGCGCATCTGTCTAGCCGGACCGGGTGGACGCCACCGCGCTAGCAAGCGCAGGCCCGAACGGCGGGTAATGGACGCCAACCTCGGTGATGATGGCGGTCACATACTTCGCAGGTGTGACATCGAAAGCCGGATGCAGCGCGTGCATTCCGGTCGGGGCGACCGGTTGGCCACGGAACGACGTGACCTCAGCTGGATCCCGCATCTCGATCGGAATCTCGCGCCCCGATGCCAAAGACAGATCAACGGTAGACGTTGGGGCGGCCACGTATACCGGGATGCCATGTTCACGAGCAATGATGGCCACACCATAGGTGCCGATCTTGTTCGCGACATCCCCGTTGGCGGCAATCCGGTCAGCACCCACGATGACCTTCTGGATCGCACCGCTCCCCATGAAGTGAGCGGCCATGTTGTCGGTTATCAGGGTGCTGTCGATGCCAGCCTCCATCAACTCCCATGCGGTCAAGCGGGCTCCTTGGAGGAATGGTCGCGTCTCATCGACGAACACATGGAGCCGGATCCCCGCGCGGTGCGAAAGGAAGATGGGTGCCAGCGCAGTTCCCCACGCCCCAGTCGCCAACGCACCTGCATTGCAGTGGGTCAGAACCCCATCACCGGCGGAAAAGAGCGACATCCCGTGGGTTCCGATGGCGTGGCATGAGGCTTCGTCTTCACGCGAAATGGACAGTGCCTCGGCCTCCACTGCGCGCCGGCATTCATCTGCGCCGGCGTTGTGTGCCCTCAATGCCGATAGGCAACGGCGCATCCGGTCAATTGCCCAGAAAAGATTGACGGCAGTCGGCCGGGTGGTGGCGAGGTCAGCGCACGCATCCTCCACGAAAGCATGGAAATGGGACGGGTCATCAGGTGCTTCGTGTGCCGCGAGTGCAACCCCCATCGCAGCCGCGATACCGATCGCCGGCGCCCCACGGACCTGCATCGTCCGGATTGCCCCGGCGACAGTCTTCCAACTCCGGGCGACCACAAGGTCCACGACATGCGGCAATCGGGTTTGGTCGAGGATTGTCACGGTCGGATGATCAGCCGGACCAGCCGGCGAAGTCCAGACAACGGCAGCGTATCCGGCCGTCAGCCCATCGCTTGGAACGGAGGTGTCTTCGGGCATCGTCAGCATCCTTCCAGGTGGACATCGCTCGCGAGAGATCGTTTCAACCGGAGGAAGCCCACGGCGTGCAGGTCAGTACGTAATCAGGGAATGGATCGAATGCCCGGCAAGCCGTCCTCGCCCACCTAGGAACCCTAGTTCGATGACGACCGACACACCGACGACAACCCCACCGAGACGCTCAACCAACCCGATCGTCGCTTCCAGGGAACCTCCCGTCGCCAGAACGTCGTCAACGATCAGGACCCGCTGGCCCGGAACGATCGCATCGTCGTGCAGTTCAAGGGTATTCCGGCCGTACTCGAGTTCATAAGATTGTGAGATCACGTGAGCGGGCAGCTTGCCGGGCTTGCGCACTGGCACGAAACCGGCATGAAGGTCGAGGGCGACCGGGGCCGCGAAGATGAAACCGCGGGATTCAACGCCTACGACCAAGTCGATCTGCAAACCGCGGTACGCGCGGGCGATTCCGTCGATGACGTCGCGGAAAGCCTCCCGATCCCGGATCAAGGTAGTGATGTCCTTGAACAGGATGCCCGGCTGGGGAAAGTCAGGCACATCGCGGATCAGGGAACGCAAGTGGGTCTCGCGGGCATCTGTTGTCATGGCGGGCAGATTGTTGCATGCCAGTCCGACACTCACATGACGCACCAGTGGTTTCCTGATCGAGCCAGTCAGGAGACCGTCCGCGTCGTCGGCTGTCACAATGGACAGATGGGATTGCAAGTCCCCGCGCGAACGATCCCGAGGTGATGCTGATGACCGAAACCACTGCCATTCGCGTCCGCAATCAGACCCGCCGAAGCATGATCCAGCTAGCAGGTGGGTCAGCCGTGGCTGGAGCGCTTGCCTCATGCGGGGTATCGCTTCGCAACGGTGCATCGGGAGCTGACGGCGCGCGCCCCCTGGAAGACGCATGGAGCGGATTGACAAAGCCGGGCCCGAACCGGATGCAGGCGATAGTCCCGGCTACCGACCTCGCGGTCGGCCCGAATCGGTTCACCCTTGGAATTCTGCACTTTCCGGACGGTGCGACCGAGCCACAACGACTGCCAGATGCCGACCTGCGCTTGCAGTTCTTCTTCCCGATCGAACCTCAGGCCGCAAAGGTTGGGCAGACCATCACCCCGACGTACCGCTGGGTCGATATGAAGGGCAAGGGGCTATACGTGGCATCGGTTGACTTCGATCGCAGTGGGATGTGGGGTGTGGAGGTGACCGGGACGGTTGGCAATAAGTCACTTGATCCTGCGCGCACGCGGTTCCCTGTCAAGGTGAAACCGGATACGCCAGGCATCGAATCCCCGGCACCGCGCAGCAAGAACCTGACTGCACGTGATGTCACTGATATCAAGCAGATTGACAGCGGCGTCACGCCGAACGACATGCACGACCTGACCATTGCAGAGGCGATTGCCCTCGGGAAACCGACCGTCGTGATCTTTGCAACCCCCGGGTTTTGCACCACCCAGACGTGTGCCCCGATGGTCAACGAGATGCAGGCGTTAAAGAAAACACTCTCCGGGAGCGCGTCGTTCGTTCACGTGGAAATCTTCAAGGATCCTCTTTCCCGAACCCCGTTCGAGACGGTGACGGAATGGGGACTCACGAGCGAACCATGGGTCTTCCTTATAGACAGGTCGGGGAACATTGCCGCGAAGTTCGAAGGCCCAGCCCCGAAGGACGAGGTAGAAGCAGCAATC
>BJHB01000104.1:0-9314 GCA_014191415.1 Chloroflexota bacterium | reverse complement strand
GGCGTCGGGACGTACCACGAGAACGAGAAGGTCCGGCAGGGCACCGACGTGCTTTCCAACATCGATCCGTCGTGGTACTACCGCAAGCCCGGTGGTGGGCCTCTCTACGACATGACGGTCTACGCCCTGCACGGCCTCACCGGTGTCCTCGGATCCGCGAAGCGGGTCTCAGCGATGAGTGGCACGCGCATCCCGACCCGCGAGTTCCGTGGCCAGCAAGTCGCCTGCGATGCCGACGACAACACCCTCATTTCCATAGATTTCGGGAATGCGATCTTCGCCCTGGCCTACGGCACCGCCGCTGGGAGAGTGACCGAGGGTTTCATGGGCAGTTACTTCGGGACGGGTGGCACGATCACTGGCCTGACGATGAACGGTACGCCGTTTGACTATCCGGGTCGTGATGTTGCCGATTCGTACGGCCCGTCAGGTCGGCAATTCATCCTCCCCCACGTCACCGAACCCCACCGAGGCATTGGCGAGGAACACGTTTACGAGGACATCATGCAGCTGGTTGACTGGATCAACGAGGGCAAGCCGTCCATCGTCACTGCCGAACACGCCCGCCACGTGATCGAGATCATTGAGTCAGCGTATCGGGCTGCCGAGACTGGTCAGACCCAGAACCTTCGCACCACCTTCTAGGGCACAACACCAGTCCAGATGTGGCCCGTCTGCCAGTTCCAACTGGGAGACGGGCCACTTCCTTGAGGACCTGCTTGCCACTACCGGCAGTTGACGAGGTTGGGATCGCGAACGTAGTCCCACCAGTTGTTCAAGACGCCATTCGTCTCGCCGCCGGCGTGAGGGAGATGGCGGAACCACCAGAGGTGGTGTTCGCGCATGTCGCCTCCACCCCAGTCCCCGCATGTGACACGCCTCATTGGCGCGTCAAGGACCGGGAAAGTAAGCCACGAGTCGCACTCGCTCATGACCGGTCGCCGGTTTCCCCAGTCGTAATCGTGGGTGCTGTTCGGCGCGAAATGCACGTTTCCAAGTGCCGCCCGCCCGGGCGCAACCTGTTCATAGTTCGTGAACCGTTCCCAGAGATTGGCTCCGCCCCGCATTCCCCGGTACACCTCGGACAGCATTGACTCGGTGCGATGACCAAGGTTCTCGAGCATGCACCCGACTTCGCGTTCGTAGTTGAAGCCCATCACCACGAACCTGCGGGATGCCCGCACTCCCCGAAGATGCGGACCGGGCACATGGCCCGGGGAATTGCACCAGAATGCGCCTGGACCGGCCATGTGTGACTCGTAGAAACCAGAGTACGGGGGCGCCATGATCCACAATTCGTCGATGTCGCCATCGTTGATCCGAGTGATGACATCGTGGCTGGCCAGGATTTGGTCATAGTCGGCTTCATCGGGAGTGTGGAACCCCGTGCGTCGCTCCCAACAGTCCAGGAAATTCCGCAGCGTATAGCGATGGCCGTCGCGGTGTGCGGGAAAGCCATCGATGGTCTCGTGCGCGACGATTTCGTATGTGAGGTTCCCATGGCTGCACGCGGCGACGTCTTCTGCGTAGGCCGCGACCAACTGGTGCGGATCAAACCAACCCATGTGGGATGCGAGGCGGGTACCGGAAGAGGCGTCTACGGTGGGGTTGTAGGTGACTACGAGGACGCGCAAGGGCAGTCCGGGTGTGACGATTGGTTGTGCTCTTCGGGCGATCGTCGCTGCCGGATCGGTTGCAACGACAGGGTTCCCGCCGACCAACCACTGCCTCACCCCGCCGATTATCCGTTGCACATCGTTGATCATGGTCGCGTCCTCGTTTCCGGTGGCCCTAGAGGCCGGCCAATCCGGCGAACTCCCACCATGGATGCATCACAAGGGATTGACGGACCGTTCATATTGGGGATACGATGGAAAGGATGCCACGGATGACCATGTCCCCGACTTCGGATGCGTCAGATCAGGGCTTTTCACGCGCGGCGCTGATCCCGTTGGCGCTCAGCCTCTGCGGCCTGAGTTGCGGCGTCCTCTCCATCCTTGCGAGCAACGCAAATGACTACGTGTTCGCGACCACGCTGATCATTGTCGCGGTCTTCTTTGACGGGCTCGATGGTGCGGCCGCGCGCGCCCTTCACGTCGAAGGGCCATTCGGCGAGATGCTGGATTCGCTGTGTGATGTCGTCAGCTTCGTGGTCGCCCCGGCGTTCCTGGCATACCAAGCCGATCTCAGAAACTTCGGACCGGTCGGTACTGCCACGACGATTGCATTCGTTGCGTGCGGTGCCGTCCGCCTTGCCCGTTTTCCGCTCATGAAGACCAAGGGCTACTTCCTTGGTCTGGCCACACCGATGGCCGGTTCTTGCCTGGCGCTCCTCAGCATCTACGCTTCCGAACTCCCTCAGGGTTTGATGGTGATTGCCACGAGCGGATTGGCCGTCCTGATGGTCACGACGATCCGCTTCCCCAAGTTCAACACGGCGTTGAAGTTCCTCCCTTCGCCGTTGAGATGGGTCTTTGCAGTGGTCCTGATCCCTGGGCTGCTCGTGATTGAGCCGAAGGCGCTACTCGGAGTGTGCTGCGTCTATCTGCTTTCCGGCCCAGCCATTGAACTCAGGATGCAGCGCTCGGGAACATCCGAATAGTGACCATGCGTCCCACAGGCACGACCCGCCACGAGAGTGCGGTTCGCGAAGGCATCCCTTTTGTTGTCGCAGCCACCCTGATTGCGACCGTTGCCGGTACGTGGCGCCGCTGGGCAGGTTGGGCAGGGTTGGTGTTCACCGTCTGGGTCGCGTGGTTTTTCCGCGACCCGGACCGGGAGTGCCCGGCGGTTGAAGGAACCCTCTACAGTCCGGCTGATGGATTGGTGACGGCTGTCGACGAAGTTGACAGTTCATGGCACCTGACCGGTCGAGCGACCCGTGTCGTGATCTTCCTGTCGCCACTCGATGTCCATGTCAATCGCGCACCTGTCAATGCTGATCTGGTAGCCCGTCGCCAGGAACCCGGTCGTGCCCTTCCGGCCTTCCTCGTTGCCGGTGCTGGTGAGAACGCCAGGCAACTCCTCGGCTTCAACGCCTGCCTGCCCCACCCTTCTCCAGGAAACGACGGTACTGTCCCTATCGTGGTTGTGCAGATCGTCGGGTTCCTCGTCAGACGGATCGTCACCTGGCGGTGGCCGGGTGAAACGGTTCGGGCTGGCGACCGTCTCGGCATGTTGCGGTTCGGGTCACGGACCGACTTGCTAGCACCCGCTGGGACCGTCGAGGTACTGGTGCGCCCCGGAAACCGCGTCGTTGGTGGCATCACCCCGGTTGCGCGGTTCATCCGGCACTAGCTTCCGGTCGTAGAATGCACCGGGATGACCTCCGGGATCGGTGCAATATCTGCGCCAGTGCAACCAGGACGAGACGTGCAGGGCGCAAGTCCGCCTGTTCCTGACCCGCACCCGGTCTACCGCGGACGGGCGTGGTGGAGAAATGCCGGCGGGATGGCGACCGTCGTCTTCATCGCGTTCTTCGGGTTCAACTTCGTCATCCCTCTCCTTCCCCTCTATGCACAGCTCCTGGGGGTTACTGACGTCGGGCAGACCGCCCTTCTCGGCGGGGTCCTGTTCGCGATCGCGCCACTGCTCTCGGCGTTCTCGTCTCCGCTGTGGGGGATCATCGCGGACCGCTACGGCCGGAAACGGATGGTTCAACGGGCTTTGGCGGTGAGTGTCGTGGCCTACACCCTGATGGCGATGGCGACTTCAATCTGGCATGTGGTGATCCTTCGCGCCGCGATAGGCATCTTCGGTGGTTTCTATTCGATGACGCTCGCGTACTTGGTGACCGTCACACCGCCCTCGCGCGCCAGCATTGCGATCGCGTTGCTCCAGGGTGCCCAGATCCTCGGGACAATTGCCGGCCCGGTGTCAGCGGGCTTCATCGCCGACCAATACGGCTTGCGCGCGTCATTCTTCACCGGCGCTGCCGTCGTCGCCGTCGGTTTCTTCTCGTTGCTGGTGTTGGCTGACGATGACCGGGCCATTGGCGCACCCGGGGCGGATCCGTCACCGGTCAAACCGGAGTTACGACTTGCACCGCCCTCGGTGGGCAATTTCCTCAACCGGACCTGGCATGGCGCCCGGGATGGTATGCGCGACCTTCGCCTGGCGATTGCATTGCCCGGGTTCGGATCCATTCTTGGTGCGCTCTTCCTCACCCAGATGGTTGATCGCTCGTATGGCCCAATCCTGCCCCTGTTCGTCGCGCACCTCGGCACGCCCGACAACCAGGTAGCGTCATTCTCCGGGTTGGTCGTCTCTCTTGGAGCGGCGGCGATGGGCGTCTCGGCCGGACTTGGTGGGGTTGTGGCATCCCGGTGGCGGGTCTACCCGCTTCTCGTCACGTCACTTGTGGCCGGTTTCTTCCTGTGCGCGCCAATGGCACTTGTAGAGACGCCGATGCAGTTCCTGGTTCTGCGCGTCCTGATCGGGCTCTTCGCAGGCGGTACCGTGACCCTGATCATGAGCCTCGCGAACACCCGGATACCGTCAGCCTCCAAAGGGACCGCATTTGGGGTCATCTCGAGTGCGACGCTGCTTGGAACGGCCATCAGCCCTCTCATCACCGGCGCGCTGGCCGGGTTTGACTTGCGCCTGGTCTTCGGCTTGAATAGCCTGCTCTATCTAATTGCACTCCTCTGGGTCCTTCGCAGCCCGCAAGTGGTTGCCCTAATCGCGGTAGGCACCGTTGCCTCCGGGCCAGTTGATCCAACCGACTGAAAGGCCGTCACGTGACCGGAACCGTCGTTCTCGAGAGTTCGCTTACGCCGGGCGCCCGGCTGTTGCCCGTTGCGCTTCACGCCGTCCGCTTCCGGGGAGGCTTCTGGGAAGCCCGGGTTGATCTGGTGCGTCAGGTCACGCTTCGGCAACAGCATGACCAGCTGGAGGCCACCGGCCGCATCGCAAACTTTCATCGGGCGGCTGGCACCATCGGCGGGGACTTCAACGGGCGCTACTATAACGATTCGGATGTGTACAAATGGGTAGAGGCAGCCTCATTTTCGCTCGCGACCCATCCTGACCCCGAACTTGAGCACCGGCTTGAATCGGTGGTTTCGGCCATTGCGAGTGCCCAACAGCCCGACGGCTACCTCAACACGTATTTCATGTTCGACCTTGCAGCGGACCGTTGGGCTGATCTCACCAACAAGCACGAGATGTATTGCGCCGGGCACCTGATCCAGGCTGCCATCGCGCACCATCGCGCCACGGGAAGGCGCACCCTGCTGGATGTCAGCATCCGGTTGGCCGACCACATCTGCACGACGTTCGGTCCGACTGCGCGACGAGGCACCGACGGCCACCAGGAAATCGAACTCGCGATGGTTGAGCTGTTCCGGGAGACCCGCGACCGTCGTTACCTCGACGAAGCGGTGTTCCTCCTTGAGATGCGTGGCCAGCAACCGCCGGTTGTGGGAGGATCGCCCTACCATCAGGACCACCTGCCTGTCCGGGAACAGTCCGAAGCCGTCGGCCATGCGGTTCGTCTCACGTACCTCGCCTGCGCCCTCACGGACGTAGCGATGGAGACCGGTGACAAGGGATTTGGCGTGGCGGCGCACGCGCTTTGGGCGAGTGCGTTTGAGCGCAAGGCGTACGTGACCGGTGGCCTCGGGGCACGGTGGCAGGGCGAGGCGTTCGGCGAGGACTACGAGCTTCCCAATGACACGGCATATGCCGAGACGTGTGCCGCTATTGGCGGATTCATGTGGTCGTGGCGCCTCCTGGTCGAAACTGGGGAGGCGCGGTTCGCCGAGGCCATGGAGACGGCACTCTACAACGGCATCCTGGCCGGCGTGTCCCTGGACGGCGAGGCGTACTTCTACCAGAACCCGCTTTCTGATCGAGGGCGCCACCGGAGGCAGCCGTGGTTTGGCACGGCGTGTTGCCCACCCAATATCGCACGCCTGCTGATGAGCCTTCCCGGATATCTCGCTTCAGTCTCGGATAAGGCACTGCATCTTCATACGTATGCATCCGCGCTGATCGACGTGACTGTTCCGGGTGCGGGAAGGGTGCAGTGTGCCGTCGAGACAGCGTATCCGTGGGATGGAACGGTCACCATCGATGTCCTCGATGCCCCGGATGTGCCCGTGACCCTCCACCTCCGCATCCCTTCATGGGCGGAAGGCGCCTCGGTTGCCGTTGGTGCGCAGGTCGCCGAAGATGTCCCCATTGGCGAGTACTGGACGGTGACAAGGCGATTTGCGAGTGGTGATCGCATCGTGCTTGATCTGCCGATGAGGACACGCCTCATCGAGGCACATCCGCGCGTCGCATCGAATGCCGGCCGGGTTGCCCTCGTGCGCGGGCCTGTGGTGCACTGCGTGGAAGCTGCCGACCATCCGGGCGTCGAAGTCTCGTCGCTTGCGATCGATCCTCAGGCGGGGTGGGACGTGAAGTCGCTTGAGGGGTTGCGTTGCTGTCCGCATGCTCTGGTAGGGGTGGGTGCGACGCGTGGAGGTTCGGGGCCCACCGCGCCTCTGCACCGCACTCGTGCGCCGAGGGACTGGCGTGCCGCCATCGTTACCGCGGTGCCCTATTTCGCGTGGGCAAACCGGGAGGCGGGTGCGATGGCGGTGTGGCTTCCGGTGATGCAACCGGATTGAGAGCGTGATGCTGGCGGTCCGGCAGGTACCATGTGCAGCGACGCCGGGGGCATTGTTACCCTTGCGTGCAGGTGTCTCCGCGAAGATTCCGCTAAGGGTCTGACCTGACGGAACCCATTCAGCGGGGATGGGCTATCGTGTCATTTGAACTTCTGCTGCCGTGAGGGCCTTGGCCGTATCACGAGATGTGCAGGTATCCAACGAAGGCGCGATGAGCGCCGGGGAGAGTAGGACGTGCGTGAATCCGTCACCGCTACACACGGGCCCGCGGGACGTGAGGCGCGCGCCCAAGTCCGTCCGCGGGGGCTGTTCCGCCGTGCCCTTCACGGTGTCCGGAACCTTGTTTCATCAGTAGGCGCCCGGCGCCAGTCACTGTCTATTTTGGTAGCGATCGGGTTTGTCCTGTCTGTCGTCCTGCTTCCCGGTGGCACAACGGGCGGTGTGACCGCTGCCCCGGCGTACGGCCCTCTGGCGAACCTGACGGTCAACGACATGGTTATTGGCGGAGCCAATATCTACGCTGCCACGTCCGATGGTGTGTTCAGCAACAAGGCCGATGGCACTTCCACGACCTGGACGCCGATGTCGACCGGGCTTCCTTCGGGAGCGATCAACGCCCTCGCTTTCGAGTCAACATCACAGCGGCTCTTTGCCGTGGCATCGGCTGGCCTCTATGTACTGAACATCGGCACGCCTGCTTGGAACGTGAGTCCGGTTGCGGTACCGCCGTCTGGCTCCTTCACCACGATTTCGATGTACGGCCCGCGCATCGCCTACCTGGGTACGACCACCGGTGCCATTCTGAAGGTGGACGTGACCACCTCAACGTCGATCGTGATCTCCGCTACCGGACGGGCCACTGCCATCTCCGCACTGGCTCGGGTGGGTGATGTGCTCGTGGTCGGTGACCAGAACAGCCTTTGGGAATGTAATGTCGGCGCGGATACCTGCGTCATTCCGGTGTCAGCACCGACCAATACCAATCCGTATTTGCTGGATGGTTCGGTGACACGCTTTGGCACCATTCAGGGAACGCTTTTTGCAGGCACCAATGCTGACGGCATCCTGCGTCGCAAGGCAGGGTCGTGGGAAGCAATCACGACGAACATAACCGATCAGGTAACCGCACTCTACACAACGTCGTCTGGAATGACGGTAGCGTCGACCTCGAACGGGCGGACGACCGTCAAGCAGGCACCGTGGGACCCCGCGACGAATGGCAATTTCGTCTGGACCGTCAAGGGAACCGCGTTGCCTGAGACCCGAGTGCTCGTCCAGGCGAGTGCCAAGGCAATCTGGGCAGGGACGCTTTCCGGGCCATACCTCCTCTACACGGACGGAACTCCGGCTGCGGAAATCAGTGATGTCGGCGTCGTGGCAACCTTTACGACAACCGTCACGCTGACCCCCGGACCGACCGGCACTCCGGCACCTACCGGCACTCCAGAACCGACAGCTACCAAGACGTCGACGATGACGAAGACGCCGACAGCGACGGCAACGCCTTCACCCACGGCGACAAGCACCTTGCCGACCCGTGTGCCTGCAGCCGCTGCACCGATGGTCAAGACCCGCATCCCGAGTGGAGGCGGAGTGACCATCGCTGGTGATGGCCTCGCAAGTGTCTCGATCCCGGGAGGTGCATTCACCTCCGATGTCGACGTCGCCTTCGTGCCAGTGGCTCGTCCCGATGCCCCGGGCATCGTCCGCTTCGGAAGCACGATCACCTATTCACAGGTCCGCATCGCGTTGTCTGACACGAGCGTCCTGAATGACCCGCCAAGCGGGCAGCACCCCGAAGAGGCGAGCTTCCTTGCAGTTGCCGGCACGCCATACGATGTACGGATCGCGGATGCCGCGACTGGACGTGAGCTCCGTGCCGTGCCGAAGAGTGTTGAACTTGGCATCGTCTACCGGCTTGAGGATCTGCCCCGTGGCACCAGCGAGTTCGGGGTATTCCTGGGTCGATGGGACGAACTCGCGAGCAAGTGGATTCCCCTACCTACTACCCAGGATCCTGAACACCGGCTATTGCACGCCCCGTTGACGTCTCCCTCAATCGTGGCAGTCCTGGTGCAGGCTCCGTTCGTCGTTCCGACCTCGGATGGAAACCGCTATGTCCCAATGAGTAGCCAACCGCTTTCGATCCCGATGGTTGATGGCATCGCCGCAGCGGGTGGCTTTCAGTGGACCGGCCTGCCGATTGCCCCGCCGACCGAGTCGGGGACGCAACTCTTCCAGAATGTCCGCCTCGATATCGACCCTGCAACTGGCACCGCAAAAATTGGCAACCTCGGATCCGAGTACGTCGCGGCTTCGGGCATGACCTTTGCCGAGACCCCTGACGAAGGGTCTTCAGAACAGCGCCGGTACTTCGCCGAAACCGGTCGCTATGTGTCGTTCGGCTTCCTTGCGTACTACGACGCGATTGGTGGGGCTTCGTTGCTCGGCCAGCCTCTCACGCCTGAGGTTGTTGAAGGTGACAACCTCGCCCAGTACTTTGCGAAGGGGAAGTTGCTGCTTGACCGTGCGAGCGGTGTGGTCCGCATTTCCCCTCTGGGTGAGGCCTTCCTCAAGTTGTCGGTGCCGGTCGCCCCAAGCGCCGAACCTGCACCGTAAATCCCTGAAGGACGACGGCGTTTGGGCTCAAAAGACCCAGACGCCGGTGATTGGAAGGGGCAACGCATGCGTGCCCGG
>BJHB01000103.1:0-9314 GCA_014191415.1 Chloroflexota bacterium | reverse complement strand
GCACGGATTGCGCCCGCGCCGCCCCGGTCGTCTGGGGAAACCTCGTCGTTGTCGATCAGGCGTGCCCAGATCACAGTGACGCCGGCGAAGGTGGCATTTGTCGCCCACTTCTTGTGGCCGTTAAGGACGTAGCCGGATGCCGTCCGTGTCGCGGTGACTTCAAGTCCGCCGGGATCGGAGCCGTGCGCCGGTTCGGTTAGCGAGAAGGCTCCGATCGTCTCGCCTCGCTCCATCCGCGGAAGATATGTAGCCTGCTGGTCCGGAGAACCGAAGAACCGTATGGCTGACTGGGTGAGGTGCGTATGGACCGAGACCATGCTTCGGACGCCGGCGTCGGCACGTTCGAGTTCGAAGGCGATCAGGCCTGCCTCAATTGGGCCGTGGTGCTCGAACAATCCGGCTTCGGCAGACGCATCGACGATTTCATACGGGAACACGCCTCGTTCGTAACAGTCGGCGACCAACGGCAGGACCTTGGCCCGCACGAACGAACGCACACGATCTCGCAAGTCGAGTTCGCATTCACTCAACAAGGTATCGAAGTGGGAGTAGTCAGGTACTGGGTGGGTGGTACTGGTCATCGGACGCTCAAGGATAAAGGGCACGCATCGAACGGTGGACCCGTTTCGTCACATGGGCGGGAGTGATTGGGTGAGCCAGGACGGTGACGCGCGAGACCCGGGCAAGTTCGTATAAAGGGCCAGTTACAACTGCCCTAATGTGGCACGATGAAATGCCCTCCATATTCCTGCCAAGCATGCGAGAATCACCAGAAGGTTTGGGCAAATTCCGTGGGTGAGGTTATTGTGAACGCCTCGACCGGATCGAAATCGACTGAACACGAATCAGGTTCAGGAACCTAGGGTAGGTACGCGCCACAAAACGGCGCCGAGATGGGGCAGAAGTCAGTGAAGTGTGCGGGATGTGGGACCGAGCTCCCAAAGATTGCGGGAGCGTGTTGGAGTTGCGGATTGGTTGTGCCCCGCGCTCCTGAAGAACCAGGAGTGGCCCCGGATCGGCGGGGAGGCGCAAACGTGCCTGTATCCGTGACATCAACAGCGCTTTCGTCGTGGCGCGATGCCTCCATTCCGAGCGAAGAAGTCGCGAAGTCGGCGGTGGTTGCCCCAACGGGTTCCCCCGAACGAGTGCTTCCATCCAATAAGGATCGGTTCGCTTCGACTTCATCGTCAGGATCCCGACACCCATCGAGTTTGGTTGGGACCCACTTTGACGAAGTGATCATCGACGCGACGGTAGCCGGGGCATACCGCCGGGCTTTCCGTACCTTCGGGGGTTCGTTTGGGGTATTGCTCGTCGCCGGGACCCTGGCGGTGATCATTGGGTCGGTGGTCGGCTGGGTTGTTGGCCTTGCCCTGCAGGCGATCGGCGAGACGCAAGCGGTTTCCCCGATCGCAACGGTGTGCAACCTTGCCACCCAGGCGCTCGTCGTCACCCCGTTATCTAACGGCTGGCAGTACGTGTGCCTCAGGGTCGTGCGAGGTCAGGGAGCAGCCGTAGGCGATCTCTTCGAGCCATATCGTGGTCGCCTATTCGTGACCGCGATGAGTTCGCTTGTGCAGGCACTTCTGGTCGCGCTGTCCAGTCTGCCGGTTGGCATCGCGTTCGTCGTGGTCGTCATGACTGGAGTAGTGCCGTTGGGAGGCACGCGGTTTTCCGAGGGAGACGTGACCGCTTTTCTGACAACGATTGGTCCCCTGAAGCTGTCAGGATTGCTGATCGGCCTGGTAGCGGTGTTGATCCCGCCGTTTATCGTGAGCGTGCGCCTCAGTCTCATGAGTTACCTGGTGATTGATGAAGGACGCGGGCCTCTTGAAGCGGCGGCGGTGAGTTGGTCGAGGAGCCGGGGATCAGTACGCCTGCTTGCGGGTGTGACCGTTGCGGGCGGCTTGTTGATTGCGTCCGGGATGATTGTCTTCGTGATCGGGGTGGTTCCCGCGCTCGTGGTGTTTTTCCTTGCTCACGCAGCCGCATTCGCCGCGGTGACGACTAGGCAAGAGGCTGATCAGGCGTCGTACATCGAAAGGCAGCGCAAGAAGGACATGATGTGGTAGGTGACGACTAGGCAAGAGGCTGATCAGGCGTCGCGCCAGCCGACGCATACCTTTGAGGGCCTTGCGTAGGGGCATCCGGGTTTGGTCGCGAGAGATTGAAAACTCGACGACCTGACGTGCCTATGGGTAAACGTCGCGTTCCAGAATAAGCCAGGCGGGCCAAACCGATATCCTGAATGCCGGTAGTTTCGCACGTGACGCCAACCATTCAAGTTCCTGGGCGGTATAGGATGAGCGGATGCTGCTCGAGGGCTCATCGAGTGTCGAGAGCGGTGCAGGTGACATCACAGGCTGCCAAGCACGGACAAGGACCCAGATGCCGATGGGAAGGTCGCGTCGCAGGTCGGCGACGACAAACCTCCCAGACGGAGTGAGGACTCGCCTGATTTCCGCGAATGTCCATTCTGGTTCTGGCCAGTTGTGAAGTCCGCCTGAACTGATAACAAGGTCGACCGACCCGTGCAATGCGGGAAACGCGTGATTGGACTGTTCTACGAACGCGACCCGCGCGTCCAGACCAAATCTCCCGGCAGTTTCCTTGACGCGAGTACGCGCCAACGCACCCATTCCTGAAGTGCCGTCGCTTGCAATGATCGTGGTGTCGCGGGCGGTAGCGTTTGCAATCGCACCTACGAGGCCACCTGGGCCGTGGTCAAGCACAAGGATTGTGGGCTGCCGGAGGCCTGGACGACGCCGGAGTGGCGCGACCACCTGTCGCGCAAGCCACCAATGAGCAATACGCCACCCCAGATTGGCATCAAGCTGTGACTGTGCATGAACCGCGGGTGGTTCGCATGATGCGGCTGCGCCAGGGACCCTGCCTGAGGGGTACGTGTCCACGGCGGAACGCATGAACCGCGCGAACACGGCCGTGCAAACTGACGCCCCGACCGCAAGGATCGCCCTCACGATCATTGCGACTGGCTCGGTGGCTTCGGGGTAATGCCAACGGTCATTTGGCGGATTCTACGTCTGTGCCAATTCTGAACTGGGGCGCGAGTTCCTTGCGCTGGTTCTTTGAACGGTCGGAGATGGGATTGTCACAGGGTTCGACGTGCCGGGGTCGCACCGGACAAGCAGGTCGGACCCAATTTCCGTGAGGAACCGCGATGGCTTGGCCCGACGGATTTGCCGAAATGTGCACGCCGAAAGCGTGAGCGTGTTACGCGCCCGGGTCGTGCCGACGTAAAAGACCCGTCGCTCCTCAGCCAGGTGCGCGGGTCCCGGGTTTTCTGACGTCACGAACGCAGACACCAGGTCGTCGCTTCCTGCTTGCGGTGGCTGGTACTTCAACGGAAAGACGCCGTGTTCACAACCTGGCAGGTAGACGTGATCGAACTCCGCACCCTTTGCTGCGTGGACGGTCGAAAGGCGGACGGACCCGATGTCCTCGCGCGGACCGTCTACCTGGGTGGACAGGACGACTTCGTCGAGAAAGAGGCGAAGGTCGGAATGGCGTGACGCTAGCTCGGTCAAGGTGTCGAGCCGACGCCCGCGCTCTCGCGCGTCATCGGGGTGTGTATGGGATAGGTGGTCCCGGTACCTTGTTAGTTCGATCGCTGAACGGACAAGATTCGGGAGGGGGGAACCAGAGGCGAATTGCGCCCGAAGCTCATCAATGAGTGCAAGAAGGTCATACCCACCCTCGGGTGCCCGACCATCTGCGGTCAGTCGACGCAGGGCGCAAAGCGGATTGCGAGTGGAAGGGTGGAGTGCGAGCATCTCACGACTAATCGCGATGACCATCGCGGGACCCAAGCCCCGGCGCGGGGTGTTGATGATCCGCCAGAACGCAGCGGCGTCGTCATCCGTTCGTGCAACCCGCAAGTACGCCATGATGTCACGCACTTCCTCCCGCCCAAAGAAGGCCACGCCACCCACAATTACGAACGGTAAGTCGGCCACTTTGAGCAAGGCCGCTTCAATTGGGCGCATCTGCGCATGGGTGCGGGTCAGGATGGCGATTTCTTCCGGAGGGCAACCATCGCGAAGTCGTTTCTCGATATCGGCAACGATCAACGAGGCTTCTCTGTCCGGATGGTTCGTCGTCCAGAACCTGATCTGATCGCCAACTGCATTTTCGGTCCAGAGGCGCAGTCGCGGTGGTTGGTTTCGGCTGGAGGCGTCTCGCCCGGAAGACTGAGGTTCGGTTATCGCTGACGCGGGTGATGCGTCGCGCAGTCGCTGCGCGACCGCGACGATGCGCCGGGTTGACCGGTAGTTCTGTTCAAGGCGGATGATCGTTGCGGGGTGCCACGTGTCAAGGAAGCGCTCCACAACCAGCGGGCTCGTTCCGCGGAATGCATAGATGCTTTGTTCTGGGTCAGCAACCACGCACAGGTCTGGCGCATTGAGTTGGGCGATCAGGCGTTCCTGCGCTGGATCGGTGTCCTGGAACTCGTCAATTAGAAGGTGCCGAGTGCGGGCGCGTACACGTCCAAGAAGCTCGTCATCGGCACCGAGGGCGAGGGCAGACAGCGACACGAGGTCGTCGAAGTCGAATGCGTTCGCCTGGGCCAGCTCCTGTTCGTAGGCCGCGAAAATCGCATCCATTTCGTCGGATGCTGTCGCCTTGTTGGGAAGACCGCCCGCGGTTCGCTTTAGGAGTGATATGGCGCGGACGGTGTTCGCGACGACGTCGGAACGGGTCCGCGACGTTTCACTCCCTTCGGTTCCGGTGTCGCTCGCCCTGGCGCTGCCACTTCGAACGCCAAGTGCATTGAGGACACGTCGCACCGTTCTTTCGGTGTCGTCATCGTCGTAGATTGAGAAGTCATGAGTGCGCCCGAAGGCACGTGCCCCTCCCGCACGGAGGATCCGCGCACCGAATGCGTGGAACGTTCCGGCCCAGACGGCAGGTCGTCGCGCGGTGTCCTCGGTCGCGTCTCCGGAGTGAATCGCTTTGGTTACCCCGGGTGCGAGCATCGTGGCCACTCGCTCTCGCAACTCCGCGCCGGCGCGACGCGAAAATGTTATTGCTGTTATCTCGCGGGCCGGGATCTGCCGTGCGATAAGTAGATGCCCGATCCTGGCGGTCAGGGCGCGAGTCTTCCCAGCCCCGGGGCCTGCGAGGACAAGGAGGTGCCCGTCCGGACGTGTGGCAACCTGGCGCTGCGACGAATTCAGGTTCTGGAGATACCGTTGAGGTTCAGCCATCGTGAGTCAATGCGGGCCAGCAACCACGACGTCGCCGCACGGTCCACCGCCGGTCGCATCATCAACGCTGACCTCGGTTCCGTCGAATCGGTAGATCGGTCGGTACCAGCGGCTGAGTTCGCGCGCAGACTCCCCAATGTAGTGGCAGATAAAACTGCGCCGGAACCGGTCAGATGTTCGGTTTGGTTCTGAACCGTGTATGAGATTGCCTCCGAAGAACAGGACATCCCCCGCTGCGAGGTTGGGAGAGACCGGCACCAGTCCTGACGGAACAGGAACGAACTCCCGCGTGAAACTCACTTCAGGGTCAGCTTCTTCGGGGCAAAAGAGATCCATGTCATGACTGCCGGGAACGACGTTCAGGCCGCCGTTTTCGCGGTCGGCAGGGTCGATGGCAACCCACGCCGCCAGACACGTTCCGGGGTGGACCTTGAGGTAGAAGTTGTCCTGATGAAGCGCTTGGCCACGGGCTCCGGGCGGTTTCCAATAGAACATTGATTGGGCTGCGATGGGAGGTTCCCCGAGGAGCTGTTCGAGGGCTACGCCAAGTCTCTGATGAAGCAAGAAGGAATGGAGAACACTGCTATGCCGATGCGGGTGCATCATGCGAGGGTAGGCCTGCAGCGGATCGGTTGCGTCGTCCGTAGCCACGCGCTTGAAACACCCGGGCAATTCCAGATTGTCCCGATGCAAACGTGTGACTTCTGAGCTGATCACCTCGACATCCTCCGGTGAAAAGAACTGCCGTGCGATGACAAAGCCATCCTCGATGAATGAGCGCACTTCGGCAGCACTGAAGACTGCACGTACACCGCTTGCAGCGCCGATGGTCGTCATTTCACTGGTAGCCATTGTCGCTCCCCCCAACTTCTCAACTTGATGGAATTAACGCCCGGGCGGGCAACCCAAGTGTTCCCCACGGACACTCGTCGGGGCATTGTGGCACAACCGTGCGTACACTGACCCGGCACACACAGGACCGCTTTGCGGGCCGCGAAGCGTGCACGATTAATCTGTTTTTGACGCGACGCCAAGATGGTGAGCGACCCTGGAGGGCACTTTGCAATGGCTCAATCGGTAAACGAGCACTCGGCTGGGGGATCTGTAAAGTGGCTTCACTTATCTCCGTTAGGGCGGACGTCACTGCAAGTCACAAACTTGTGTGTGGGATGTGCTCCGCTTGGGGACATGCCCGACACGTTCGCATACTCAGTTCCCGAAGATCGCGCCCTCGAGACTGTCCGCGCGAGTTTCAAAGGCCCGATCAATTTCATTGACACCGCGGCGTCCTACGGCGATGGCGAAAGTGAGCGCCGGATCGGATTGGTCATACGGGAGTGTGGCGGGATCCCGGATGGGGTCGTTGTCGCAACCAAGGCAGACCGGGATCTGACCACTGGAGATTTCAGCGGTGACCAGATGCGACGCTCAGTCGAGAGGAGCCTCCGGTTGCTTGGGGTGGATACATTGCAACTTGTGCACCTTCACGATGCTGAGCATACGACCTTTGAGAACATCATGTCGAAGGGTGGCCCACTTGATGTTCTTCAGCAACTGAAGGCCGAAGGTGTCATTGAGGTCATTGGGGTGGCGGGAGGCCCGATTGATCAGGAGATCCGGTATGTGGAGACGGGTGCGTTTGATGCGGTCATTACCCACAACCGGTACACGCTTCTCAACCGGAGTGCCGAGGCGTTGCTCGCGGTTGCGAGCGCGCGGGGAGTAGCAGTGCTTAATGCCGCACCCTACGGTAGTGGCATTCTGGCGAAGGGGCCCGACGCGTACGCGCGGTATGCCTATCAGGCTGCTTCCGACGTGATGGTTGCGCGCACCCGGGAGTACTCGGCAATCGCCGAATCCCACGGGGTGCCGTTGGGCGCGGTTGCGCTGCAATTCAGCGTGCGTGACCCGCGTGTCACTTCGACAATCATTGGAATGACCCGACCGGAACGCATTGACCAGACGGTAGAACTTGCCAGCTTGGTGATCCCCGACCAACTTTGGCGGGATATCGCCTCGGTGGCGTTTGATGCCGAGGACCCTGAGGCTTCGCGCTGGAAGTGAAGGTCTTGTCTACCTCGGCCTATCATCATCGACCGACCACCCTAATTTGGGAGCGTCGATAGGTAATGGTAGGCCGGCACGTACCGGCTGTTTGCAGCGAGTGCGCGCAGGTACGAGGCGCGGGCTTCGGCAAAGCGGCCGGATTCTTGCAAAGCCCGCCCCTTGAAGAAGTGACTTTCCTCGAGGTCGGAGGTTTGAGAAAGGTTCGCGTTAGCGAGGGTGAGCACGTCATTCAACCGGCCCTCTGCGAGGTAGGCGTCAAAGGGGCCGAACTGGTACCAGAGCATCCGCCAAGGCAGTTTCAGAAGCCTAGCCTGGTCAAAGGATTCGGCGGCTTCCGCGGTGCGACCAAGCGAGGTTAGGCTCATACCTTGGTTGAACCAGACGAACGCGTCCTTGGGGTTTTCGGCGACTTCCCTGGACGCGATAGCCAGAGCCCTGAGGTGCTGCGGTTCAGTATCTGCAGAACCTGCGATTGCAACTACAACGTCCGCTTGCGCCGGTCTGAAGATTGGTATGAATGTGCGGTTGAAAGCTCGCCAGTCGCGGTCGAATTTGTCATAAGGCTGCGGGACGTTGACCCCGGGTGCGAGATAGCTATCGTACGCGGTGAAACGGGCGGTGCCGTCGTCGTAACCCACAAGCAGTCGATAGTGCCCCATCCAATCCTTGCCATCAGGGTTGAACCCGACTTCGACAATCACCGGAATGCTTTCGGCCAGTAGGCGTTTAAGAATCACGAGGTCGCCACCGACACGCCAATCAGCGTTCAAACCGCGGGCGCGCGCGTAGGACACCAACTCTGACGGGTCGACGTTCTTATCATCCTTGCTTGTCTTGAGAAAGTTCACGGCTGCTGCCTGGCTCTCTGCCCTACCCAAGGTTGAGAGCGCCATGGTCACTGTGGCAGGACCGCAGTTGTTCCATGTCTGCCACACGTGGGTGACCGGACCAATACGCGCTGATGGCGGAGGCGGAGGCAGACCGGCCCCCGGAACCTCTACTTCGGGTGCATCACGGTTTGGTTCGACAGGCGGGTTCGCTTCATTGACCATCTTTGATGGCGTGCGCGACGACGGAGGCGGAACGTAGGACGCTTCCGCACTTCGGAAACTGCCACGGATGCGCGAGGAAATCGCATCCATGGTTCTTGTTCCAGGGACATGTATCGTGTCCGAGCGAACCGCCGTTACTCCGGCGAAGCCCACGATAAGACAAGCCCCGACCATTCCCGCCAAACGAGCAGTGACAATGGGTGATTCTGTCAATGAGGGACTTCGAGTGGATTGTGAACGGAAGATAGCCTTCACCACATATGTAATCCAAGAAAGTCCCTGGGTACCGCCTGAACTTCCGCCTTGTGTACCCGTTGTCCTACCCAATTCCGAAAAACGGTGGCGCGTGAATGCGCCAAACCTGCTTGCAAGGTGCCGGCACCCCATTACCAACAGGCCTGCCCACATGGCTGTTGTTGCGAGAACCGTGTCGGCGTGTTTAGGCCTGCGGTGAACCCGCGCCGAACGCACTGCGACGTAGGTTTGCGGATGAAAGGTTCGAGGGTCCATCCTTGTCATCGGTCACCAAGTTCTGGTGTGCGCGTCACGAGCAGGCTTATCCGGAGTGCGGCCCACCTCTGCAACAAATGCCGTTGTGTGCCCCTATGTTCCCGCATATGAATCGTATCCCATCCGACAGAGACGACCGAGACGCAAGTCAGGGTGGCGGCACCACGGTTGGGGGGGTCCAAACGACACACACCTCCGCGAAAGTCCTGAAGCCTATACGGGCTACTCGTGGTCTTCACTTCGCCACGGAATTGCTAGGCGCTCGAAAGCAACGACAGTCAGGAACGCCGCCAAAGCCAAGGCAGTCGAAACGGCGATGGTCGCCCACAATCGAGCGACACGATACTCAAATGTCGCTGCGACGATGAGGTAGCCCAAGCCTCGGTCCGATCCTATCCATTCGGCGACAATCGCTCCAAGCACAGAACTGGTTGCAGCGATCTTTAGCGAAGCGAAC
>BJHB01000102.1:0-9425 GCA_014191415.1 Chloroflexota bacterium | reverse complement strand
GAATGGGCAATTTCAGGTCAAACGTGTTGTATTGGAGGCGTCCGAGCAGCTCTCCCCAGGAGCGCCAGCCTTGCCACTCAATGGGACGACCATTGCCTACAGCGTCGGGCCGAGCCTAGCTTCGGCAGGAAACGACATCTTAAGGTCGCTTGCAAATCGGCGGATATGGGTTGTGGGTCTCGACGGCAAGCAGAAACGATCGCTATTGCCCGAAGCCACGGTGCCACAAGGGGTTTCAGATGATCAGCCGGAGTGGGCCCGAGACGCCAAGACGATTGTCTATGCCAGGCGTATCGGCACCGGGTCCGGGTCTCCCGGCGGTGGCCGAGGTGGCCAGCTCGAGCTTTGGGTGGCGTATGCCGACGGCAGCAATGCCCGCAGGCTTGTCGGTGGTCTGAATGACCCGGGTGTAAACACCCTCGGAGTGGTCGAGTACGACCTCGTCTATGACTTTCAACCCTAGAGCGGCGGGTTGGCTACCCCCAATCCGGACCTTGGAGGCGAGCCATGCGTATTGGTCATCTCATAATAGGCCGACTTCCTGGAGATGCCCGGTGACGCACATCATGGTTGGGGACGGAGTGTTGCCGTGGTGGCTTTCTGGTGCCGGCATCCTGGCGGCCGTGGTGCTGGTGTCAATTGCATCGCGCCACGTAACACGAACCGGCTCAAGGCGGGCAATCCCCGCAACTGGCGTCATGACTGCACTCATGGTCGTAGTCATGTCGATTGAAATCGTGCCGATCGGCTACGAACTCCATGGCACGGTTCTCGCCGGGATCATCCTTGGGCCGTGGTTTGGAGCCATTTCTTCACTTCTCTTCAATGTGGTGAGGGCATTTCTTGGTGATGGGGCTATCACGAATATTGGTTTGAATACAGTTGTTACTTGGTTGGAGATGGCAGTTGGGTCGATGGTGTTTTCGCGCCTTCGTCCGTTTGCGTACCGTGGGAGGGCTAGTCTGTGTGGCGGGGTAGCGACTGCTGTCAGCCTATCCCTTTCGACCCTGGTTTTTCTCGCGATCATTGCAATTTCTGGTGTTGAACCGGCAAGCGCGGTCCACACTGGATCATTTGACGTGGCTACGGGGACATTCGATCCTGAGATCCACTCGGGTGGACTGGTTGAGGTTCATCAGCCTGGATCTGGCGATCACACTGAGGCGACTGTCGCGGGATTGACGCCATTCACGTGGTTTGCGTTCGCAACCCTATTTCTTGGGGCACTTGGTTGGGCAATTGAGGGTCTAGTCACGGGCGTCACCGTTGGCTTCATTGCAAGGATCAGACCGGGTCTGCTAGGTCTGTCGATGGGGACGGATGGACGGGGACGACCCACGGAATGAGACTTCCTTCAGTCGACCATTTCTCGACCTCAGGATCCAGTTGGCTACACAGGGCGTCGATATCCGACAAGGTGTCGCTGCCACTCACCGGCTTCGGCGTTGCGGCCATCTCTTCGTCACCAGTGCCGCTTGTGAGTGTGTACGCAGTATTGATGATCCTTGCGTGGTCGGCATCTCTCCCGCTAGCGCGGATTGTGATGGCAACCATACTTCCGGTCCCGATGGTTGGGCTGTACGCCCTTTCACACTGGCAATCAGATTGGTCGGTCATTGCTGTCATCGTCGCAAAGGGAATGGTCACGGTCGAAGCGTCACTCTTGCTGATGCTGACGACACCGGCTCCCGATCTGCTCGCCGGGCCGACACGGTGGCTGCCGGCAATCCTCAGCCAGAGCCTTGTATTGACATACCGCGCCGTCTTCACGTTATGGGATCGGTTGGCGAGCGTACAAAGAGCGATTCAGGTGCGAGGCGGGATGAGGCACCGGCGGGCCCACGGGTTCCCGTGGGAGGCGTACGGGACACCCCTACTGCGATTGCCCCGGGTTGGCGGGATAATTGCCGGAATGGCCGTCATCCGTGCAATCGATCTCAGCGCAACGTACGACGACGCGTTGCGACTCAGGGGCTATCGTGGTCTGATGCATCCGACCCTACGGGACGGTGCACGCCGGTTCCCCGCGGCCTTCATCCTCTGGGGTGGATGCGCGTCAATCGTGGGCATCGCGACCGCGGTACGTCTGATGGGCTGGGATCTGGCCGGATGACTTTCCGCTGCCCGACCTTCAGATCATTTTGCGTGAGGTGGTGCGCACGAGCATGAATTCTGGGATTGATGGACTGCCGGGTCCGGTGTTTGCCCCCGTTGTGGAGGTCGATGATTTGCGGCACCACTTTGAGGATGGGACATCCATAAGGACTGGCGATATTCGTCTGGAGGTCTACCCGGGGGAGTGCGTTGTCCTGATCGGTCCAAACGGGTCTGGCAAGAGCACAATCCTGAATCACATACTGGGATTGTCCAAGCCTTTTGGGGGAACTGTGCTCACCCTTGGGAAGCCATCCCATTTACTGGAGGACAACCATCGGGCCCACATCGCCGCCGTTGTTCAGAACCCAGACGACCAACTCATCGGTCCGACATTGAAGGACGATGTCGCATTCCTTCCGGTGAACCTTGGGATCGCCCGCGGGGACGTTGCACGATTGGTGGAGTCGAGTTTGCGTCGGTTTGGGCTATGGGAATCTGGAGACCGAGTTATCCATGCGCTATCGGTTGGGGAGCGAAGAAGGCTTGCGCTTGCCGGTGCCCTTGTGTTGTGCGACGGTGAGGGTTTTGGCCCGAAGCTGATCGTTCTCGATGAGCCATTTGCGGCCTTGGATCCCGTCGGAAGGAAGACGTTGACTGAACTGATGCTGGACATGCGCGCCAGGCACGGGACGGCGATCATCCTCACAACCCACTACTTGCAAGCAGTCCCGGATATCGCCGACCGGGTTTACCTTCTTGGCCAGGGTGGCCGGATATTGAGGGCTGGAGCACCATTTGAGGTGCTACCTACTGTTCCGGTGTGGGGATCCGAGAGTGCGTCAGATGCGCCATGGTTTGCGCTGCGAATGGAACTCGCATCGCGAGGTGCGGACCTAGGAACCGACCTTGACGTGGCTCGACTTGCTGATCTCATCGAGGAGTGGGTGCTGAAGTCGGTTGGGGCATCCGATCAACGCGTTGGTGGGTCCCGTGCGGGTTCTGAGATGCCATGTCCGGCTAGGATCGGGCCGGTACCGAAGAGCGTGCGGACCACGAGAACGCCGTGATTGCTGTCAGTGGGACAGCGCCAGTGGAATTCGGAAACGCGGCACCCGGTGGGTTACCCTCGATCCAACAGATACTGGCTTGAACGGCCGCCGATGTGCCATGTGTGGCCTGTTTTTGGGTGCAATGGACACGATGGTCAAGGCCTTGCCAAAAGATGGCTGACGTGCGCCGGATTGGCTCAAGATGAGGCGAGACGAATTGAACGATTCTTCGGCGGCCGAGACCATTCGCGTCAAGCTTGCGGAGACACCGGGCGAGTGGATAGGCCTCGTTGCGGTTCGCCTGTCGGTTTTTTGCGATGAACAGGGAGTTCCGGTGACCGGGGAACTTGACGAGCATGATCGCAGTGCGGTGCACGCGGTTGCGATGATCGTCGGGAGC
Source organism: Chloroflexota bacterium (assembly GCA_014191415.1). GTDB lineage: Bacteria > Chloroflexota > UBA11872 > UBA12225 > UBA12225 > UBA12225. Next base: position 5,879 of record BJHB01000102.1, on the reverse strand, counting down.
GATGAGGTGCCCGCGGGGGTCGCGGTGACGCGACAAGGCGCGGCACTTCGAGCTAGTGCCCAGGCTGGGCGGTACTTGCCGATGAGTTTGGCAGGTGCCCGTGGGGGCCATAAGGATGATGGGCGCACCGCCCACGCGATCGGCGGCGCTAGGCTTGTGAGGCGCCTCGAGGGAGTTGCACAGATCGGGCGCGTTGCGGTTCTTCCGGCATGGCGAGGCACCGGTCTGGGAGGCCGACTGATGCGGCTGCTTGAGGAGGTGGCCCTGGCCCGGGGCTCAACACGGGTCATGATCCACGCGCAAGTTCAGGCGAAAGCGTTTTATGATCGCCTTGGCTACGTCGTTGACGGGGCGGGAGACATTTTCCTTGAGGATGGTATTCCCCACGTCCGCATGATGAAGCCCCTGTCAATGGATATGTGAACAGGTCTAGGAGTGCGACCGAGACCGGCAATTGTGGTTTCGTGGCGCTCCGGTTGGGCTTGTGCGCGCAACCGATAGCCTGAGAGGGTGCGGGAAACCATGGGTCCTGGGGTTGTGTCTCCCACAGGTCCGGTACGTGGGACTAACCTACCGGTAGGCGGAGCCAGCACCCATCAAGGTCCAACTCGTGACGATGGGTTCTCCGGTGTCAACGCCAACTGGGTCACACGCGCTTGGACGCGAATTTGGCGATCCCTTGGGGCGATTGGCCTACGCACCAAATTAGGAGTTTTCTCAGTTGCACTGGTTGTGATCGGTGCTGGAGGGTCGGCGGCGGCCGGTTGGCAAATCCTTGATCGCCTCCTGGAACAGTCTTCGAACGACCGCTTGAACATCGCTACTTTCACGTTCGCGTCGATGTATCAGCAGCGGGTCGCCGAAGCCGAGCTCGTCGTCCGTCAATTGAGCGAACGTCCGCAGTCAGCCGATGCGATCGAGAGTCGAAATGTCGCGTCACTGATGTCGATCATTGACCCAGTGCCGACATTGAGGCCTTACTACAGTCTGATGATCGCCGATGCATCGGGTGTGATTCTGGCCCGCGCTCCCAAGCCTCGGCCGCGGGCTGTCGTTGAAACTCGCATTTTCGGCATTGCAGGCGCGGCGGAGGCACTTGAATCGGGAACGACGGTAAGCGCGCTTTCTGTTACTCCGGATTGTCAGCTGATGGTGTCTGTGAGTGCGCCAGTGCTTGGCTACGACCGGCTCCCGTTGGGTGTGATCCAACTGGGGTTCCCACTCGACGAAGAGTTTGTGCGTCAGGTCAAGACTGACACCGGGCTCGATTCAAGCATCTATTGTGCAGACAGATTGCTTGCCACAACGTTGCCGGGTGGCACGGGCGCGCCGGGTGCCCGCGCGCCTGCGGACGTGACAAGCGCGGTGATCGGCAGGGCTTCGGAGTACGAGGCGACCATTACTCTCCCTGGAGGACGCGAGTACCGGGCGCGCTGGGTGCCGCTGGTCGATTTCGAGGGCCGGGCGATCGGGATGTATGGGGTTGGGAATCCGGTGAAGTCTGTTCTTGATGCGCGAGCCCAGATCCTCGGTGTCTACATACCAGTAATCGGGGCAGTCGCGATTGCCGCGCTGGTGCTGGCTTCCCTCGGGTCGGTCGCCCTTTCAGTGCCGTTGAGGAGGCTTGCGATAAGCGCCGAACGGATGGGCGGTGGCGATTTCGAGACGCCGATCCAAGGTGCATCGTCGCGTGATGAGGTTGGCCGTCTCGCACAGCAGATGGAACAGATGCGCGCAAGCATCGCTTCGACGTATTCGCAGCTGCAACAATTGAATAAGCTTAAAGATGAATATTTATTCTCGGTAGCTCACGAAATCCGCACGCCGATGTCATCTTTGGTTGCGATCGTCGAAGTTATGACCGACAACCTTGGCCGCATGCCAGAGGAGGAAGTGCGGGCGAATATCGGTCGCATCGCGCGTGCAGTGGTGCGCCTCAACACCCTTGTCGAGAATGTGCTTGACGCCGGAAGTCTCCGGGCAGGTCGGTTCTCGGTGCGGATGGGCAAGGTCAACCTGGACGAAGTTATCGACCAGGCACTTGCGACGGTTGCGCCACTCTTCGAGGAAAAGGATCAGATTTCGCGAGTGGTGTTTATAGAGACGCCGGGTGGAATGCTTCGCAATACGACCGTCGAGCCCGGTCGTGTTCCGCTCGTTTGGGGAGATGAGCGGCGCCTGGGCCAAGTGTTCGCCAACTTGCTGAGCAACGCTTCCAAGTATGGCCCTGCCGGTGATACCGTCACGATCCGCGTTGCTCGCGAATATGCTGAGAGCACCGGGCGTTCTTCGACGGTGCGAGTGTCGGTGTCGGATAACGGCCCGGGGATCCCGCTGCCTGAACAGGCCGACGTGTTTGAGCGGCACTTTCGGGCGTCATCGGCCGTGCTCTCGGCTCCGGGGACTGGTCTTGGTCTTGCGATTACCCGTGCAATTATCGAGGCCCATGGCGGTCAGGTCGGGATCGAAAGTGAACATGGGCGTGGGACGACTGTTTGGGTCACATTGGGTGAGGCGTGACCGCAATTGAGGCCCGGTTTGCCTGTTTCTGTGGCAAAACAAGACGTTGTGCGCGTACCTTAGACGCATGCGACTGCTTCTTGTCGACGATGACCGCGACCTAGTGGAGGTCCTGACCTACGTCCTGCAACGCGAGGGATTTTCTGTTGTTGCGGCGTTTGATGGCGAAGGCGCGTGGCGACAGTTCCAAAGCGAGCAGCCGAGCCTCGTCATCCTTGATATCAACATGCCGGGGATTGACGGTCTCGAGGTGTGCCGCCGTATTCGCGAGGCATCGACCGTTCCGGTGGTCATGCTGACCGCGCGTGCTGACGAAGTCGACATCATTCGGGCACTTGGGCTTGGTGCAGACGATTATGTGACAAAGCCTTTTTCGCCCAGGCAATTGGTCGCCCGGGTGAAGGCCGTCCTGCGCCGTGCGCCGGCGGTTCCCGTGAGTGTTCCACCTTCGGAGCCGGAGGAACTTCGGTCGGGTGTCCTGCACCTTGATCTGCGCACCCGAACCATGACCCGCCGTGGCGAAGTCATCCACTTGACGCCGTTGGAATACAAGATCATGGTCTTCCTGCTTCGCAACCAAGGCAGGGTCCTCGGGACTGCAGCGATTGTCGAACACGTCTGGGGATACGTCGGATCCGGAAATGAGGACCTTGTCAAGGTGCATGTTCACCGGTTGCGCCAGAAGATTGAGGATGATCCACAATCACCTATGCATGTCCGAACAGTCCCCGGCGCCGGCTACATCATTCCTGAACGTGCGATTGACGAACCGCATGTGGAATCGTGAGGCATGATGGAGCGCACGCGACGTGCGGTCGTACTCGCGGGCTTCGTTGGCCCGTGGATGTTGGCGTGCGGCATATCAGTCCGTGACGCAGGTGAAGGGTCGAACGTGTCTCGCGCCATCAATGCTGCCCCCAAGAGCGATGATGAGGTAACCCGGGTGACCGCGTTGGATGCCTTCAAGCGCGTTCAGGCGGGAAAAGCCATCTTGTACGACACGCGTGGCGCGGAATACTTTGCTGCTGGCCATGCTCAGGGTGCAATAAGCCTTCCGGTGGCGGATATTGAGCGGGATCCCATTGACGCGCGTCGACGGATGGTGAGTGGAAAGCTTGCCGTCTTCTATTGCACTTGACCATCCGAACACACGAGCGCCCGTGGGGCGTTCCTGCTGGCCCAGGTGGGCGTGCGTGACGTTTGTGCCATGGCTGGAGGTCTTGACGCTTGGACGGACGCCGGGTATGCGGTGGAACGATCCTGATCGACTTTGCCTACGTTGGTTTCCGTATCGGGTTCGAAGGCGGGAGGTTCCTGTCAAGCTCGGTCCCGAACTCCCAGGTTTTGGAACAGTCTGATGAACGTGAGCCACGAGGCACCACCGCGAAGGTGGTTTGGATATCGCCCTCGAAGGGCAATCGTTCCCTTGGCCGGGCGGGCCTCCCGCCTGTGGCCCGCGAGCCTTGCAGTCCCAAAGGCGCTTTTTCCACTCATTGATCAGCACGGAATTGCGCGCCCGGTCATTTCCTTGATCCTCGCAGAGTTACAAAAGGCGGGGATAACGGAGGTATGCCTAGTGACTGGACCGGGCGATGATGCGCCCTACCTCCGGTACTTCGAGGCACTTGGCCGAAGTGGAATGGACGACGATCTTCGCGATCTTCGCGTTGACTTTGCGACACAGCCGGAACCACTCGGTTTCGGCCATGCGGTCTGGTGCGGTCGCGATTTCGCTTTGGAAGAACCGGTGCTGGTCGTGCTTGGTGACCATGTGTATTCGACCAATGCACCGGTGAACTGTGCGGGTCAGGTGCTGGATACCTTCGCCCGGCATGGCATGGCGACGTCTGGGGTGGCACTCACTCTGGAGCGTGAGATTGGTGGGTTTGGCACAGTCGCAGCAACTGAACTTGTGGACCACCAAGGCACGTATGCCGTCTCGGCTATTGTGGAGAAGCCAGACGTCGAGACGGCTAGGTCGCGCCTTCGCGTCCCGGGATTGGCTTCGGGAACGTACCTGTCATGGTTCGGGATCCACGCCATGACCCCGCGGTTGTTTGGAATTCTTGAAGACGATTACCGGCTTGAGCGGAAGGAAAGGGGCGAGATTCAACTTACTTCAGCGCAGGCACGCCTGTGCGGTGAGGAGCCCTATCTCGCGACGGTCGTGTCCGGGGCCCGTCACGACACGGGTGATCCAATGGCCTGGCTTGCAACGCAGGACGCACTGAGGCCACGGCCGTAGAGCGGACTTTGCCCGGGCCAGGACTTGCCGGCCCCGGGCAACTATCCAATCCCGGGACGTTTCATGCCCCCGAACGGGCAGCGGCGAGCAGCGCCTGTTGGGCGTCGACGGATAGTTCACCCTTCCGCTTCGGTGAAAGGCGAGCGTACGTACCGTCGGGCTTGAGCGCTCTCGCTCTCGCAGTGTCCCGGAGGTAAAGCCGCAACACATGGTCTCTCAGGTACGAGCGCCAACCTTCATCGAGAACCGGAAACACCACTTCAATCCGCCGGTCAAGGTTGCGTGGCATCAGATCTGCACTGCCGAGAAACGTCTCCTCGTTTCCACCATTCCGGAAATAGAAGATGCGGCTGTGCTCGAGAAAGCGGCCCAGGACACTCGTGACGCGGATGTTTTCAGACAAACCCTTGACGCCGGGTCGCAGGCAGCACATGCCTCGAACAAGGAGGTCGATCGAGACTCCCGCATTTGAAGCCCGGTAGAGAAGGTCAATGATGCGCGGATCGGTGAGACCGTTCACCTTGATCACGATTCGCCCGGGTTCGCCACGGGCTTGCCAAGACATTTCCCGGTCGATCAGTTCTACGAGCCGCCGACGCCAGGACCGCGGTGATACGAGCAGAGCGCGGTACTGATCCTTGCGGGAGTATCCAGTGAGTGTATTGAACAGGTCGGTCATGTCCGCACCGATTTCGGGCCGGCACGTGAAGTAGCCGATATCGGTGTACATGCGTGCGGTGGTGGCGTTGTAGTTGCCTGTCGCCAGATGGACGTAACGTCGTAACCCGTCTGGTTCGCGACGAACGACGAGGGTCGTCTTGCAGTGGGTCTTCAGTCCCATAAGGCCGTAGGCGACGTGCACGCCTTCACTTTCGAGTGTCTGGGCCCACTCGATGTTGTTTTCTTCGTCACCGCGGGCCTTTAGTTCGACCAGTACGGCGACCTGCTTGTCGTTCTGGCGCGCCCGGACAAGTGCCTGGACGATGGGGGAATTCTTTCCAACCCGGTACAGCGTCTGCTTGATTGCCAGAACATCTGGGTCCGCCGCGGCAACTTCGATGAATTGGACGACCGGCGCGAACGAATCGAACGGGTGGTGGAGAAGGATGTCGCG
>BJHB01000101.1:0-9461 GCA_014191415.1 Chloroflexota bacterium | reverse complement strand
CGCGTCTCCGCCCCCGGTGATGCCGGACGCTTCATCGAGGTCTCCTTCGGCCACTTCTCCGAGATTGATGTGACCCGGTTGGAGGATGCCTACGGGCGCTCCGGATAGGTCCATGTGGCACCTCAACCAGGACGCGCCGTTCACTCCATGGCCGTGGTTTGGCAGTCCTCTGCCCCAGGGTTCGGATGGTTCGCAAGGCCCGGCGTCTCCACACCCACTGCCCGGCAACCACCGCGTACGCTTTGCGCAAATGACGACGATCGCATCCGCAAGCAACTCCACCGCCGCCCGCGCCATCACCGCCGTCTCGGCACCACTGCGCCCCATGTCCGGTACCGGCATGAACTCCCGATTGGTCATCGGCCAGGGATCAGGGGTCGATCACGTCGATCCATTCATCGCCATGATGCACGATGACGTGCCACCCCACGTGATGTTCCCGACCCATCCGCACCGGGGCGTCGAGATCATCACGTACGGCATCGGCGGTGCCCTCTATCACGAGGACACCCTTGGCAACGCGGGCACCGTGGTCGCCGGAGGTGTCGAACGCAACCTCTTCGGACGGGGCTTCTCGCATTCCGAACAACCGGTCGGTGGTGTGCCTTACCGGGGCTTCCAGTTGTTCATCCTGCTTTCCGCCGAAGACCGGAACATCGACCCGACATTCCAGTTGCTTCCGCCCGATGCCGTGCCCGAGGCGACCGCCGACGGCGTCCTCGTCCGCGTGGTGGCCGGTGAGTACGCCGGCAAGGCCTCGCCGATCGTCCTGCGCAACCCCACCCAGTACCTCGATGTCCACGTGGATCCCGGCCATTCGGTGTCCGTCCCCGTCCCGGCCGGATACCAGGGCCTGGCCTACGTCATCTCCGGAATGGGACGCATTGGCACACCCCACCATGACGCGCATTCCGGTCAGGAGGGCGCAGGAAGTAGTGAAGCCCGCGCCCATCCGGGGGATGGGGTCGAGGTCGGTGCGCATCAGCGACTGATCCTGGGTCCAGGCGACTGCCTGAACGCCACCGCGCATGCGCAGTCTCACGAACCCCTGCGCTTCCTGGTCATCGCCGGACGACCCGTCGCAGGCGAACCTCAGGCATGACAATGGGCAGCGAATGTATCGTGCGCCAATGACCGCCGTGCGCCCCGTCAGGTTGAACCGTCGTGCGAGCCTGACGGCGGGCGCATCACTCATTGGACTGAATGCCCCGGGTACTGCCTACGCGGTCGGAGAATCCGCATCGATGAACCGTCAGGATCATGCCCCCGAGACATCCCTGCGCGACCTCGCCGAGGCCCGGGGGATCCGCATCGGTGCCGCCGTTGCCTCCCGCCCATTGGTTGCCGAACCGGCCTATCGCGAAATCCTCGCCCGCGAATTCTCGTCAGTCACCTGCGAGAACGTCATGAAGCCCAGTTTCCTGCAACCATCACAGGGACGCTTCGATTTCCAGGCAGCCGATGCCATCGTGGCCTTCGCCACTGCGCACGCCATGACCATTCGTGGTCACACCCTCGTCTGGCACAACCAGAATCCGGCGTGGCTTGAACGCGTCGCCGCTTCCGGTGAGAACGCCAGTGCCGCCTTGCGAGACCACATCACAGGCGTCCTGACGCACTACCGCAACGATGGCCCCGTTCCGGTTCCCGCGTGGGACGTGGTGAATGAAGCAATCACCGACACCGGTGCCTTGCGCGACACCCTGTGGGCACGCGCCCTTGGACCCGGCTACCTCGCCGATCTCTTCCGGTGGGCCAATGAGGCCGATCCCGACGCGAGGCTCTTCTACAACGACTACGGTGCCGAGGGAATGGGACGCAAGGCGGATGCCGTACACGCCCTCCTGCGGGGTCTCGTCCAGGATGGCGTACCGGTGCACGGCGTGGGCTTGCAGATGCATGTCGGCATCGGCGCACGGCAATCACCGTCACAGCCCGACCTCGCTGCCAACATTGCCCGGCTGCGTGCCCTTGGCTTGGAGGTGCATGTCACCGAGATGGACGTCAAACTCCAGACCGGCACCGGTACTGACGATGAGCGGTTGGCCGAACAGGCGCAGGTCTACGCCGACATCCTTGGCACCTGCATCGAGGCCGGCGTCACCTCGTTCACCTTCTGGGGATTCACCGACGCCCACTCGTGGATCCCCGGATTCACCGGCAAGCCCGACGGTGCCCTGCCCTTCGACACCGCGTACGCCCCGAAACCCGCCTACCACGCCCTGGCCCGCGTGCTTGACGGCGAATAACCCGCCCGTGCCAACACGGGCGGTCGCGAAGGACGGTCGGCCCCCGCCAGTAGACGCCCGGAGTTGATCACCACCGCCACGGTACTGAGGTTATGCACCAACGCGGCGGCGAATGGCGACAGCAACCCCACCGCACCAAGGGCAAGGCCGAGGCCGTTGATCCCCACCGCCGCCGCGAAGTTCTGGTGCACGAGGCGCATTGTCTCGCGCGACAACAACATCAGTTCGGCAAGCAGTGCCAAATCGCCGTTCGCCAACGCGATGCCGGCCGCCTCAACCGCCACATCCGCCCCTTGGTAGCCCATCGCGATACCGACCGCCGCGAGCGACAGGGCCGGGGCATCGTTCACGCCGTCGCCCGCGAAGCCGACCCGGTGCCCGGCCGCGGTCAAGGCGCGCACGCGTTCGGCCTTCGTCTCCGGAAGCACCCCGGCGTGGACGTCCTCGTCGCGGAATCCCAAGGCCCGGGCCACGACCAACGCCCGTTCGGCACTGTCACCCGTGACCATCTCGATGTGGCGGATCCCGGCGGCACGAACCGCCGCGAGGGCCTCCAGCGCCCCCTCGCGCACCACGTCGCTTACGCCAATCACCCCAAGCACGCGCCCAAACGACGGCGCGACGTCAGCTGTCACCCGATCGTCGCCGACGTCGCAGGCCTCATCGGGGTGCGCCCGCACCTCGTGTTGGTGGCGAGGGGCGCGGTCACCGATCGTCGGCGCCTCGGCGATCCACAACACCGCCAAACCTTCGGCGCGCAACGATTCCGCCGCCGCGTCGTCGGCCGGTGCCACCGGCACATGGTAGTCCTCCAACATGTGCCGACTGCCAATGACGAGGGCGACGCCGTCCACGTCGAACCGCACACCATGCCCGACGACAATCTCGTAGGCACCGTGCGGTGGGATATCGATCGCCTCGTCCTTGGCGTGACCAAGGATCGCCGAGGCAAGCGGGTGTTGCGAGTGCAGTTCCCCTGAGGAGGCAAGGGCCAGCAACTCGCGTTCCGTCATGCCGGGGGCAAGCGGGACCACGTGCCGGACGCGCGGCGCACCGTCGGTGATCGTGCCGGTCTTGTCGAAGACCATCGCGTCGATTGACGCCGCCGCCTCGAGGGCTGCCCCTCCCTTGATGAGGATTCCCCGTCGGGCCGCTCGGGCAATCGCCGCACTCACCGCGGTCGGCGTCGCCAACCCGGCCGCGCACGGGCAGGCAATAACGAGGATCGTCACGCTTCGAAGCACGTTGCCGGTCAGTGCGAAGACGCCTCCGGCTAGCAAGAACGACAGCGGCACAAACTGGCGCGAGAAGCGATCCGCAACTCGTTGGATCGGCGCACGGGCCTCGCGCGCCTCCTCGACCAGCCGGATAATCCGGCCGATCGTCGTGTCCTGCGCCACGCGCGTCGCGACCACCAGTAATTCGCCGGTCTCCACAATCGTGCCGGCGAACACCTCGTCACCCGGGTTGCGGAAAACGGCCATTGACTCGCCCGTGATCGACGCTTGGTTGACCGATGCCCAACCCGAGATCACGCATCCATCAACAGGGATGCGTTGGCCGGCGTTCACCACCACCACGTCACCCACCGCCAGCGACGCCAAGCGCACCTTCACCTCGGGCAGCGATGTGGACGTGCCACTCGCACCGCCACCGCGTGCCCGAAGCACCGCCTCCTCGCCACCGACGACGACCCACGCCCACTCGTCACCGACCGCCAACAGGTCGGCAATGGCACGGCGGGTCCGGTCGATCGTCAGCGACTCGACGAGTTCGCCAAGCGCGATCAGCCACACGATCACGAGGCCAGTCACCGCCTCGCCGACGAGCAACGACGACAGGGTTGCCGTGGCGATCAGGGTGTCGATCACCGGCATCCGGCCACGCAACAGCGGGTGCAACCCACTCAAGAAGGTGGGCAGGCCGACCAGCGTTGCCCCAGCCACCGCCAGCGCCACGACCGGCATCGAGGCCAGCACGCCGGCGCCGAACGCAAGCCTTGCGACGGTAATTGCCAGCGTGACGATACCGCCGCCGATGACGCGCAGCGTCTCTGGAGGGAGCGCCAAACGACGACGTATCCCACTCGACGAGGGCCGAGACATGGCTAGGGAAGCCGGCGCGGGCGCCGAAGGCCACAACGCCGCTGTCACGGTCTCGACCACCCACGATCGTTCGACCTGGGCGTCAAACTCGACGAGGGCGCGACTGGTCAGCGGGTTCCATGCCACCCGGGCACCCGGCCCGAACGCCTTGTGCAATACCCCGACGACGTCGGTCGCAAGCGATTGGCCTTCAATCGCCGCACGCAGGTCGAGGCGCACCCGACGGGGCAGGAACGAGGAAACCTCTACACGAGTGGGCACACTTTGGGTCGCCGTCGCGCCTCGCATCAAATGAAGCCTCGAAGGCGCGGGTGCGACGCTACGACCGTGGCGCCGACGGCAGCCCAGGGGCGCGCAACCAACGTAGCGTCCCGACCAACGCGTGGGCGACTAGGCCAACGGCCACGCCGAACGCGAAGCGCGTCGCAGTCGCACGCCACCCTTGGTCAGTCCCTGTCGCGTCGTCAGCAATCGACCCAAGCACCGTCGGGGTAGGGGCAGGCATCGGCGCGGTCATTCGTCGGCGTCCCCACCCGTGGCGGCGGGCGTCACGTCGTGCCCAAGACCGTGGCGGGCCTCGGCAACAAGGTCCTCGAGGTGTTCCTGCAACTCGGCGCCTCGCACCCCTGCGCCGCGCCCGAGGACGAGTGCCTGCCGGACGAGCTCAAGGGCGACCGGCCTCGCCAACCTTGTGATCGCCGGGGCGAAGTATTGCGCGGTCACCGAGGCGGCGACCCCAAGCCAAAACCCGTTCACCGGTACCTCAACCGTCGCGTGATAGGGGCGCCGTTACGGCGACAGACTGCACCTTTTGCACGCGCGTCCTGGCAGTATACGCGCCACCCCCGCCGTGTCGCAACGACGCGCACCGCTTCAAGGGAGTGACAACCGGCGCCGAACGGTCGGTTGCACCCCATCACCGCCAACGCACCTTCGATACGCTAGCCACAAGTGATGCGCCACGATTCCGGCGCGAGGGAGGCCGTGCGATGGTCTTGGAAATGGCAAGGGAGACCGACATCCGGGGGCATCTCGATGCCCAAAGGGCCGCGTTCCTGCGCGACGGCGCCCCCACTCTCGCGACCCGTATCGACCGCATCAACCGCGCTATTGACCTGCTTGTGACGCACCGTCACGCCCTGAACGACGCGATGTCCGCCGACTTCGGTCACCGTTCGCGCGACCTGTCGGACCTCACCGACATCGCGAGCGGCATCGGTGCCCTGAAGTTCGCCAAGGCTAACGTCGCCAAGTGGATGCGCCCTCAGCGACGCGCCGTCGAGTTCCCGTTCGGCCTCCTTGGCGCCCGCGCCGAGGTGCAGTTTCAGCCGAAAGGTGTGGTGGGCATCCTTAGCCCGTGGAACTTCCCGGTAAACCTGACCTTCGGCCCACTGGCCGGCGTCCTGGCCGCCGGGAACCGGTGCATGATCAAGCCCTCGGAGTTCACCGAGGCGACCTCCATGCTTATGGAGCGCCTCATCGGCGAGTACTTCAGCGCCGAGGAGGTGGTCGTGGCGACCGGTGGGCCGGAGGTCGGCGCCGCCTTTACGGCCCTACCCTTCAATCATTTGCTGTTCACCGGTGCAACCTCTGTGGCGCGCCACGTCATGCGCGCCGCCGCTGAGAACCTCGTGCCGGTCACCCTAGAGTTGGGCGGGAAAAGCCCGGTGATCGTCGGGCGGTCGGCCGACCTGCCACTCGCCGCCACGCGGATCATGGCCGGTAAGACCATGAACGCCGGCCAGATCTGCATCGCCCCAGACTACGCCTTCGTGCCTGCCGACATGGTGGCCGGGTTCATCGCCGCCGCCCGTCATGCCGTCGAGACGATGTACCCGACCGGCCTCCTCTCGAACCCCGACTACACCTCAATCGTCAACCGTCGGCATTTCGACCGGGTCACGAGCTACCTCGACGAGGCGCGGACCCGCGGTGCCAACGTGATCAGCATCAACCCAGCCAATGAGGACTTCAGTCGGCAACCCCACCACAAGATCGCCCCGCACCTCGTGATCGACCCAGCCGACGACCTGTCGCTGATGCAAGATGAGATCTTCGGGCCGATCCTTCCCGTCAAGTCGTACACCGCGACCGCAGACGCGATTGACTTCATCAACGCCCGCCCCCGCCCACTGAGCCTCTACTACTTCGGCAAGGACCCAGTGGAGCGCGACGCAATCCTGGCGCGCACGACCTCAGGCGGCGTCGCGATCAACGACGTGATCTTCCACGTGGCGCAAGAGGATCTGCCCTTTGGCGGCGTCGGCCCGTCTGGGATGGGCTCCTACCACGGCCACGACGGGTTCCTAGAGTTCAGCCATCGCAAAGCCATCTACACCCAGATGTCACGCGACCTGCTCAGCGCGGCGCGACCGCCATATCGCTTGGCGTACCGCCTGTTGGTGCGCACCCGTACCCGACGGTAATCGAACCGGGGCCGTCACGGTCACGTCTCGTCGTGACGGCCCCCGGCAGCTAGACGGCGTAGAGAATCGACCCATCCTCCCGGAGTGGGTTGCGCAACGGGTTCAGCAGCGTGCGCCCAACCTCCGGCAACATCGCCAGGTCAACCTCGACGCCGAGACCGGGTACCTCTGGCGCGTGGATGTAGCCACCGTCGCGCTTGAGAGCCCCGGGTTGGCCCTCGCCATGGGCCCCTCGTCACCCTTGGAGTACTCCTGCGCCAGAAAGTTGGGCATCGAAACGTCGAGATGGATCGATGCGGCGGTCAACAACGGCGTCAGGAAGTTGTGGGTCACAACGGCGGTGTGGAGCGTCTCCGCAATCGCGGCGATCTACGTCACGTGCGTCAGGCCACCGGCGAGGCCGACATCCGGGCGCACGAACTGCGTCCCACCCGCGGTCAACAGTTCGCGGAACTCCCAGATCGTGTGCAGGCGTTCGCCGTTCGCGAAGGGTGCGTTGATCCGCTTGGAGATCTCTGCCTGCGACTGGATGGGGATTCACCGACGCCCACTCGTGGATCCCCGGATTCACCGGCAAGCCCGACGGTGCCCTGCCCTTCGACACCGCGTACGCCCCGAAACCCGCCTACCACGCCCTCACCCGCGTACTTGCCGGGGGATAGCCGGGACGGTCGCGGACGTTACCATGCCGGTCATGGAAGCCGGGAACGACCCCTCAGTCGGCGAAGCACACTCATCTACCAGGGATGGACAGCCCGTCGGGTTCGACGTGCCGGGATGGACGGCACGGCCCCGACCCGGACGCATCACCCTGACTGGGCGCATGTGCCGTCTCGAACCGCTGGATCCCGGGCGCCACGCGCACGACCTCTTCACCGCGAATGCCGATGACGCTTCCGGGCGCATGTGGACCTACCTGCCCGTCGGACCCTTCGACGATGAGCCGACCTACCGCACCTGGACTGAATGGGCGACGGCAAGCGAAGACCCCCTCTTCTTCGCAATCGTCGACCAATACTCCCATCTCCCTCTGGAGGAGGGGTTCGGGTTGGGGGCGTCCCTGCGAGACGGGGGAGTTGCCGTGGGTATTGGGTCGTACCTCCGCATCGATCCGGCCAACGGCGTGATTGAGGTTGGCCACCTCCATTTCTCACCCCGGATGCAACGGACGCCCGTCGCCACCGAGGCAATCTTCCTCCTCATGCGCCATGCGTTCGATGATCTCGGCTACCGTCGCTTCGAGTGGAAGTGTGACGACTTGAACGCCCCCTCGCGACGCGCCGCCGAACGCTTCGGGTTCCGCTTCGAGGGCATCTTCCGGCAGGCAGTCGTCTACAAGGGGCGCAACCGGGACACGGCCTGGTACGCAATCATCGACCGCGACTGGCCAGCCATCAGGGAGGGTTTCGCGCGGTGGTTGTCTCCCGCGAACTTCGATGATCATGGTCGGCAGATTGCCCGGCTAGCCGACCTCCGTGCGTCTGGAACCTCCTGATCCCCAGATACGCCACTCACCCCCACACCACCGACCCTGATCGGTGTGAACCTCGCTTCACCGCTGGTACCCGCCAGGTTTTCCGCGTATCACGTTCTTATTGTTGCCACATGACCGTTTGAAATCATGTGCGGTATTGCATGACTGATTACCCAGTGATAGGATATTTGCAAGGGGCAATCGTGCCCCGCGCGAGTACCAGTGAGAACCGGGAGGTGTCGGTCATGTTTGGCAAGAAGCCCGAGGAAGCCAAGAGCGTGTTCGGGAACACCACGCAGTTCCGCGACGGAATGGGCAACACGCGCGGTTCCTCAATCGACTTCGGTGGCACTACCCAGTACCGCGACGCCTCGGGCAACCTGACGGGGTCATCCAGCAACCTCGGTGGCATCACCCAGTACCGCGACGCCATGGGCAACCAAGTGGGATCCTCCAACAACTTCGGCGGCGTCACCCAGTACCGCGATGCCTCGGGCAACCTGACGAGTTCGGCCTCGAGTGGATCCCGGCCCGGCAACGCATCCAACGATGGTGTGAAACGCCGTCCGTGGTGGCCGTTCTAGGCTGTCCCCGACCCCGGTGAAAGACTCACCGTGCCGTGCCTCCCCACCACCTGACCCGCGTGCCTTCCAGACAAACCGACCGGTAACGATCCGTGCCCCTTCCCGCCGCGGATACCATCCGCCAACAACGCGGAAGGAAGAGTGGGATGCGGATCAGCGGGATGGAATGGTTTCAGGTCGGCCGGTGGTTCTACCTCCTGATACACACAGAGGAGGGCATCACTGGCCTTGGTGAGGGGGGCATCCACGGCTACCCCGAGGCAATCGGTGGCGTCCTGCAGGCGTGGCAACCCTACTTGCTGGGGAAGGATCCGCTGCAGATCGAACACCACTGGCAATTCCTTTACCGCAATGCCCATTTTCGCGGCGCGGTCATCATGTCGGCCTTGAGTGCGATCGACCTCGCGCTCTGGGACATCGCGGGCAAGCACTTCGGGGTGCCGGCATGGCAACTCCTGGGCGGAAAGTGTCGGGACCGCATACGCCTCTACATGCACGTCGGTGGTGAGACAGCCGACGATCTCGCAGCAAGCGCGGCGGCGGCGGTGCGGGACGGGTTCACCGCCGTCCGGTTCACTCCCTTCCCGCACAACTACCCGGAACTGCGCTACGCCGAACTCCTG
>BJHB01000100.1:0-9507 GCA_014191415.1 Chloroflexota bacterium | reverse complement strand
CCAGGCGCTTCGCCCGGTACTCAGGGCCTCGTGGACATGTCCAACGTGTTGGTCGACTTCGGCGAGGGTACGCACAAAGAGGATCACCCCGGAAGACATCCCGTCCACGCTCTCTGGGATGTCGTCAAGCACGACGTCGTCGAAGTTACCCACCATCGTAGCCGACGCCCCCGGCTTGAAAAGCATCTTCTTGGCAAGGCTCATCAAAAACCTCCCGCGCAGCTTGGTTGAGCTCGATGGTACCGAAGCTCGACGGAGCCTCGTCAGGCACGCGCGATGAACAGCGGGTTTGTCCAGGCCCGATGACCGTTTGCGTCTTCCACTTGAACACGCACGTACCGTTCACGTCCCGTCAGATGCAGTTCGGCACCAGTCAGCAGTTCACCTTCGAAGACCCCTTCCGGTCTCCCGCTTGCACTTCGAAGTCGCCGCGCACCAAGTGACGCGCCGAACCTTCCGGCGTTCAGTCGCGCACCCTTCATGCCATCGGCGAGCGCCGAGATTGAACGCACTGGGCTACATTCGACGTGGATCACATTCGATCCTGGATCCCACTGCACGTTGATGATCTCGGGACCGGCACTGGCATAGAAGCTTCCTGCGCGGACCGCCGACAGGATTGCTTCGGCTGATCGATCAGTAGCTCTTACCACTGTCCAACCGCGGACACTGTCGTAACCCGGGCGGTGGCAGTCATCGACGCCAATGCCAAGAACGTTGTGTCCGTGGGTGAGCAAGTCGTCCCACAGAAGAGATGCATCCCCGCGACCGATATGCACGTCCGTGTCGGCGTTGTACACCTCAATGCCCAGGTAACCGTGCAGACCCTCGAAGTCGCGCAATGTCAGTCCGCTCCAATATGGGTGGGCAATAACCGCCAGGCCACCACGCTCCCGAATGGTGTCGACGTACCACTGCGCTGCCGGCACTCCAGTTCCCTCGGTTCGCCGAGCGACCGGCCCGTCAACTCCAAGTCCAGTGATGTGGTAAGTCGACCCCGTGGCCGTGGATGCATCCTCAGTATTCACTTCAATTCCGCGGATCACGGTGACGGGGTGAGGTGTTCCGGTATTCGTGACGGTAACTTCAGCCGGTCCGGTTGCGTGCCAATGGTCGGTCAGTGCGACGAAATCCCACCCGGCATACGCGTAGTGAGCAATCAGGTGATTCGGTGACATCGCGCCGTCAGACACGGTGGTGTGGGCATGAAGGGTGCCCCGGAGCCACTCCCCAGGGGCATTGAAAGGGTTTGCCAAGTTCATCACCGCTTCTCCTCAATGGTTTGGTCCGGCGAACGCGCGCCTATCGTGGACTGCGACGAGTTCCGCGTCCACCCATCGACCAATAGACGTGTGACGCGGACGGATTTCGCCCCGCGAACCTGACCAAATTGATGTAACAGGGGGTGCTCAGGCTTGGGCATCTATGGGTTAGATAAATTTCATAGCATGAAACTTTGATGACAAGAATAGGCAGTGATTACCGTTGAGAGCTGATGGTGTCGTTGCACTTTGGCCCGCGGGCATCCGTGCCCGCACCACCCTCCCGGGTCCTATCCGGATCAGGCGTGAGACAAGCCCGGGGCGGACCACGTCACGCTTCACACATCCTCGCCGATTTGTATTGACATCTCAGAACATTGCGCGTGCGTTTGGTCCGACGGGAGCGATGCGGGCAAGGATGCCCGCGGACCTGCATTCTTGCCACTCCAGAGGAACCGAGGGCGTCTGTATGGCCGCTCCTGCTGTCTGCCCGGGGTTCGGGGGGTGAAACAAATCGGCCCCGGAAGGGAGTCGGGCGGCGGTCTCCCCCATGGAGTTCCCGCCATTGCCCATTGCGGGACTGCCTGGGAGAGGCGGGTGTCACGACACGAACCGAACCGCTTTCGCCACAAGGTTACGCGGTGACGGTCGCATGGAGGATTCGCGCAACCTCTTCTGGTGCAAGGTTTCCCTTGCTCGTCCATCGGATCGCGTCGTCAAGTTGGTCATGGTCTGAATAACCCACTATGACCGTGGCGACACCTGGCGTGGATTGCGCGAAACGTACCGCCAGTTCCGTTGGACCCTCCATGCCGAGTTCGAGTGCGACTGCCGACAATCTGCGCGCTCGTTCGATGTCGTCGTCGTAACGCTCTCCGGCAATCCCCGCCGGTTCGCCAGCGTTGGGATGGCGTGCATCCTTGGCAGCGAGGGCACCGGCGGCCAGCGATCGGATCACGATCACGCCAACTTCGTGCGCGATCGTGTCCCGGATTAGTCCACTGAAGTCATGTCCGCCGGGCGCAAGGTGGTGCGCCCACCCAGCACTAGGATTCAGCGCATTCAGCATGATTTGTGCCGTCGCGGTGCGTCCGGAACGAACCACTTCCCGAACCGCTTCCGTGTCACCGTTGGCTGTGATGCCGACCCATGAGGCCAAACCCGCATCGCGTACTGCCTCAAGCCCATCCATGATGGGCCCCAGCACATCGCTCACTGTCACTCCGCGCCCGGAATGTTCGGTGATGCTTGTGTGCAACTGGAGTAAGTCCACTCGGTCCATCCGCAGCCGGGCAAGGCTGTCTTCCATAGAGGATCGGATGGTCGCAGGGGCATACTTGGCCTGCGCTGGATCAATGCGGACTTTAGTGCCGATCACGACGCCACGGGGCAGGCCTCCCATCTCGGCAAACACCCTTCCGAGGTTGGACTCCGAAGCGCCGTTGCCGTAAAGCGGGGCGGTGTCAAAGTAGTTGATGCCCGCGCCGAGTGCGGTGGCGATTGCGTCGCGCTGTTCCTCGGGGTTGCCCTTTGTGAGAAGCCCACCGATCGCACCGCATCCAAACCCCAGCACGGATACCGGGAGGCCAGTCACGCCAAGTCGACGGAGGTTCATTGATTTCCAGATCCTTCGGAATGTCCACGACACTCTGCAAAACGAGAACGGGCGGGGCGCATCTACGCACCCCGCCCGTGTTGTTGGCACCGCAGTTCTTGAAAGACTAGGGCTTCTTGTCCTTCTCGAACTTCTCTTTCATGGTCGTCCAGAGTTGCGCGCCCTGATCGACGGCGTCCTTGGGGTTCATCTTTCCATCCATGACGTCCGAGATCATCTTGGTGAAATCGGCGCGCCAGACGGCAGACCATGGTCCCTTTACGCCCGGTCGCGGTGACGCGTTCAGCATGACCTTGTTGTACGCGTCTAGGTCGCCCCAGCCCTCGACCGACTTCTTGGCTTCGGGGGTCTCGCCCATGGACTTGTAACCGAAGTTGAGGCCCTGTTCGACCCACCAGCGGTTGGCAACGTAGTACTTGCCATCCTTGTCCTTGCCACCGAGGAAGGAGATGAGCTTCCAGGACTCCTGAGGGAACTTGGATGCCGAAGCAATGGCGTACTGGCGGCAGATTGCCGGTGTACCCGTCTTGCCTGCGACAAAACTCGGGTTGACGTAGTTTATCAACTGTCCCTGTGCCGCCCCACCGGTAATGCTTGGGCAGTTCGACTGGCACCCGGCCGCGGTCGCCTTCCCATTGAGGCGCTTCAGATCGTAGAAAGAGGTCCAGTTGTATGTCGCCTTGCCGTTATCGAAAGCTGCCGGTCCGGAGGGATCGTCACCGTAGATCCGGTCACCCGTGTACGCCTGGAACAGTTTCTCCACGATGTCCTTGAACAGCGGATCCTTGCCGAAGATCGGTTCGAGGTTGTCGTCAAACATGCGCTTGCCGCTGGCGAGGTACCAGACTTCGACCTCTCCCTCTCCGGGCTTGCCGAAGCGTGGGAACTCGACACCATTGACCTTCTGACGCTTGATCTGGGTCGCTTGGTCGCGGAATTCGTCAAACGTCGTTGGAGGCGCCTTGGCACCGATGGCCTTGAGGTGTTCCTGGTTGTACATCGCTACGGATGGGCCGACGTAATAGATGGTCCCGTACTTCTTGCCCTTGTAGTGGGTCTGCTCGGACACGAACGGATACTCGTCCTTGTCTAGCTCTGCCGCGCCAGGGAAGCTGTCAAGTGCAAGCACCCACTTCGCCTCGGCCCACTCGGCAGCATCTTCGTCGCGCATGTACATGGTGTCATTCCGCTCGCCGGCCACCATGCTGGTGTTCATCCGCTTGCGGTATTCCTCACCGGACGGTCCCGTTTCGGGCCCCTCAACCTTGATACCGGGGTTCTGCTTCTCGAACACGTCGAGGTTCTCACGCACGATCGCGGGGTTGTAATCCCACATCGCTAGCTTGATCTTCACCTCCGCCTTCGCCGCGGTAGGTGCGGGTGCAGTGGTCGGCGCGGCGGCAGCTGCCGCGGCCGTCGGCGCGGGAGCAGTCGTTGGTGCGGGCGCCGGCTTTGCAGCCGTTGGTGCTGCCGCTGGTGCACTCTCAGCCCCGCATGCAGCCAGGACACCTGCCCCAACCATTGCGAAGCCAATGCCAAGCAGGCCCCGGCGACTGCGATTTGACGCGATGGGACTCCCTGTCGCCCCCGACAGGGATCCAGCTGTGCGGTCCTGTTCGATCAAACTCATCGATCCCCTCCTCGCCGCACGTGACCCACAAAAACCGGCAATGCCATTGCCTCCGGCTTACGTCACCACAGGGCGTTCGCGCGATCATAGTGCTACACGCGCTATTGGTCAAGTTCACTCATCACTACTGAGCCTGGAGAAGTGTCCTGGACGGCGTTGCCGGAGTGATCACGGTGCTGCCAACCGTGTACCGTGTACCTCCACGTCACGGGAGAATGAGATCATGGCTTTGGGTACTGCCCCGGTTCGAATCGCGGTTTTCGGTGCAGGCCGGATTGGGCAGGTCCACGTCGCCAACCTGTCTACACGGGTTGCCGGAGTAACTGTGTCCGCGGTTGTAGACGTCAGGCGTGACGCGGCGATTGCCTTGGCTTCCAAGTACGGCGTCCAAGTGGCAACCGACGATGTTGATGCAGTCCTGGGTGATCGCGAAATCGACGCCGTTCTGATTGCCTCGGCGACTGATACGCATGGTGCGCTGATTCGCGGTGCGGCCGCGAGCGGGAAGCACATCTTTTGTGAAAAGCCGATCGACACGACAATCGAGGCAATAGATGCATCACTGGAAGCCGTTGAGCGGGCCGGTGTGCGCTTCCAGGTGGGGTTCAATCGCCGGTTTGACCCGAGTTTCCGGCGTGTCCATGACCTCGTTCGCTCCGGTGAGGCCGGGAAACCGCATCTGATCAGGATCACCAGCCGCGATCCCCAACCACCCCCAGCCGGGTACTTCACAGGGGATCTTGGAATCTTTCCGGACATGACTATCCACGACTTTGACCTCGCACGCTTCTTAATGGGAGCTGCAGATGAGACTGATGAAGTCGTGGAAGTCTTTGCGACCGGTGCGTCACTGGTTTCGGCGGCGGACGGAGGTTCCGGCGAGATGGACACTGCGGTTTGCGTTCTGACGTTTGGAAGCGGCGCAATCGCAACCATCGACAATTCACGCCGTGCCGTGTATGGCTACGACCAACGCATCGAAGTCTTCGGTTCAGGAGGAATGGTGGCCGCCGGAAACGTCACTCCTGATAGTCACGTGGTGAGCAACGCGAATGGCATCCGGTCTGCCGTGCCCCACTACTTCTTCCTTGAGCGATATGCCGACGCGTATGCCCACGAACTTATCGGGTTCGTGGAAGCCGTCAAGACCGGGACAGCGACCCCTGTCACAGGTCACGATGGTCGAATGGCCGTGGTGATCGCGACGGCGGCACAGCGGTCCGTCAGGTTGGCGCGTCCTGTCAGGACCTCCGAAATTGTTTGACCCGCGCTACCGGAAATGGACCCATATCTCGATGGGCGTTGCAATTCCGTACAGGATAGGTATTTGACCGGTTCCGAGGCGATAGAGTGCCCGGATCGCTTCGGTCAGACCCTCAAACTTTGGATGCAAATTGGACAGATTTCTGGGCGCTCGGGGCTACCTCGACTGCCCGGGGGACGCTGAGGACGAACGTTGTTTCTCCTCGGCGAGTGTGGATTCAGATGGTGCAGGTTGCGGAACAGGGCTTCACGGGGTCAGCTTGCGGCCTCGACCATGACGTGGCAGTGGCTTTGACTGGGTCTGCGAACCGGGGTGGACCAGTACGCAGGGCGTTGTCAGCGCTTGTTAGCCATGGCTACGGCGCGCCACTCGTTCTGACGGTCCTTGTAGTTCTGTTCCAGATGGCAATGGTCGGTCGCCCGCTCCGACCCCTTGTTTGGCCGGTTGTATCCCTCGAAGTCGTTGTCGCAGTTAGTGCAATTGCCACAGCCACTCTTGCTGCACCGCGGGGCTGGGCCATGCGGGACAGGTTCACGATGCGCCTCGCGACGACGTTCGCCGTGGTGGCCGTGAACAGCGCGTGGTTCATACTGACGTTTCCAGGTCTGAGTGACGGGGATGCGTCGTTCGGAGCGGGTTTGCTGACTTCGAATGGCGCCACCGCCTCTGTGTTTGGCGTGATCGACATCTGGGTGCTTCCCGTTGGGATTGTGCTTGCCACCACCCGGCGAAACGGGCGAGCAAGTGATGCATCGGCAGTCCGTCATGGGAGCGCTCTCGCCGCGATGGCAATTGGCGGCGGGATTATTGTTTGGCTGTCCGAGGCAAACCAAGGGGCACTTCAGGCGCTTGCTGTCCCCCTTCTGGCCCCGGGTTGGCTACTTGCGCATCTGACGCACCTGGTTGTCCTCGTCGCGCTCGTTCGTCTCTGGCCCCTCGCGGGCAGCGAGGACAACGGCCCCGTCGGTGCGAGCACCCGGTGGCTCGCCCGCGCCCTCGTTTGGTGCCTGATGCTCCGGCTCGCGAGCATGATTGGTGCAGAACTGGACACCGAGCGGTTCAATGCCGGTTGGTACCTCTACCGGGTTGCGAGGGCGGCTGCTTTCGTGAGCGTCAACGTCGCGCTCATCGTCGATGGCTGGCGCTTGTTCCGCGTCGAACGCGACCGGATGCATTTCTCACAGGAACTGTCGTGTGTCCTTGCCGGGCTCGGGGCGGAGAGCGACGTCAAGCACATGCATGTGACATGTCATGAGTGGCTTGAGGCAGTGTTTGGAGCACGGGTGGTGCGGTCGACTACTGGTGGTCAATCCTCAGGACGGTTGTCACTCTGGCCACTCGCATGTCCCGATACCGGACAGGCACTTTCGCTTGTCCGGAATCACCCGTTCGACGAGGTTGAACGCTCAAGTGCTGAAGCCTTTGTCCAAGGGGCTCGGTTGTCGATCGACCGTGCACGGGTCAGCGAGGCGTCCACTCGTCTGAAAGACGAGTTCTTCACCATGATCGGGCACGAGTTGCGTACTCCGCTTACGTCAGTGCGGGGATACGCGGAGGTGCTACACGGCAATCTCGCGGACCCAGACGCGACGCTCAATGAGAGCCGCGAGTATGTCATGCGCTTGCAGACCCAAGCGGAGACCCTGTCGGGCCTGATCGAGGGCATGCTCGATTCATCTCACTTCCTGGCCGGGACAAGCACGATGTCGCCCGAACTCTTTGAAGTCAGAGAGGCCGTTGGTCGCGCAGTCGAGAGCAACCGCGTCCCGGCCACCGTTGCGGGCCAGGTCGTTAGATTTGATTATTCTGGACATTCGGCTCTGGTGTCAGCGGTTCCCGCCTATGTGGAGCGCATCGTTGGGGAACTCATCAGCAATGCCATCAGCTACTCGCGGCCGGGAGGCACCATCACCATCTCGGTAGGCCCCGATTCTCAGGGCTCGGACCCAACAGTTTCGGTCCCGATGATTGCGTGCACGGTGGAAGACAATGGCCCGGGAATCTCCGCCGGGGATCAGGCGCACCTGTTCACACCTTTTTTCCGGGCTCCGGGGAGCGATTCGAGGCCGGTGCGGGGTGCGGGCCTTGGCCTTTACATGGCCAAGCGACTTGCTGAAATGATGCACGGCAAGATGACGGTCGAAACATCAACGGAGACTGGATCGCGGTTCACGCTGCACCTTCCGGCATGGAACCGATAGCCGAGTTTGCGGGCTACCGGTTCCGTGAGGTCGGTGAAGTCTTGCTTGAGCCCCCACAGATGGATCGGCTTAGCGTCCCAAGACCTTGAGACCCGCGGTTGCACCGGCCCCCATAAAGCCACTGTCGCTGCCGGCAGTTAGAAATCTGAATCCCATCTCGCGTTTTGCAACCGCTTCCGCCGGTGAGTTGCACGCGAGTCCAGGCGCCTTGCCAGTGTTGTGGCACGCCTTGACGATTCGCTCGAGTGCCCGATGGTGCTCTGAGTTGTCGTTCATGTGATTGGGGTGGATTCCCATCGAGAGTGCGAGGTCGGAAGGGCCGGCCCAGCATCCGTGGACACCTGGAGTGGCAAGGATTGCCTCGGCATTTTCCACCGCCGTCGCACTTTCAATCTGCACCATGCAGAGAACTTCGTCATTGATCCAGTCAGCGTAATCGGCGCCGTGGCTTCGCGCCCGTCCGAAACCCCACGATCGGGTGCCCGCTGGAGGAAGATGGCATGCATCCGCCGCCGCTTTCGCCTGCTCGGCGGTGTCGACCATCGGGACGATGATCCCGAGGGCGCCTTGATCCAGCATGCGTCCGATCTTGGTGTAATCGTTCGACGACACTCGTGTCATCGGGACAGCCGATCCTCCCTCGATTGCCATGAATGCGAGGAATGCCTCATGCTCTCCCCAAGCGCCGTGCTGCTGTTCCACCAAAATGAAGTCGATTCCGGTGCGGCTTAGCGTCTCAACTGCAAGCAACGATCCCAGTCCGGCTGAATAGCCATACATCGGTTCGCTTCGTGCGAGGGCATGTCTGACATGGTTGGTGCGCATCGTGCTTCCTTCAGGTTCCTCGTGAGCGACAGGTGCGGTGAACCCCTGGCATGACCGGAGAGGCACCGCCGGTCAATCTATCACAATGCAGTGCCTCGAATTTGTCGGATAGGGTCTCGGAACGGCGGGCAAGCGGATTGCCACATTTCTGGTCGATTTGAAAGGCCAGTCCGTGCGAGGCGGGCATGGTTCCACACTTCTTGTTGACGAGACTGGAGGAAATCCAGTGATATTCAACTGTAATCGTGTGTAATACATTCAGCCTGTTGACCGCGAGTACACTCAGGCAGCAAAGCGGGCCGGCGTCGACTTGACGCACTGTCGTTCGCGGTCTGGCCAAATTGGGAGAGAACGAGATGACTGGGAACTCTGGGCCGGCATCGTGGACTGTGGCAATCACCGACGGGTTCAGCGACGCCTACGACGTTGAGCAGGCGGTGTTCGCGTCGGCTGGAATGCCTGTGAACGTGCGGTATCTGCGGGTCAAGACGGCAGCGGAAGTTGTTGCGAATTGCACTGACATTGACATAATCATCAAGGGGTGGATTGACCTTCCGCGCTCAGCCCTGGAGCAACTCCCGCGGCTCAAGGCAATCATCCGCGGTGGCATTGGCGTCGACATGGTTGACATTGCCGGTGCAACAGATCTCGGGATCCTCGTCTGCAACACGGCCACATACTGTCTTGACGAAGTGTCAAACCAGGCGATG
>BJHB01000099.1:0-9532 GCA_014191415.1 Chloroflexota bacterium | reverse complement strand
GCAACGGCACGGTCGCTGGCCGCCGAGGGCGTGGCCGTCGTTGCGGCCGATATCCGCGCCGAGTTTGCGGACGCGACTGCCCGGTTGGTTCGTGACCTTGGTGGCGACGCGCTGGCATTGCCGGTAGACGTCACCGACGAGGCAAGTGTGCGGGACGCGGTCGCGGTGGGCGAGGCGTGGCGCGGTTCGATTGACATCGTGGTGAACGCCGCAGGCATCTATCGGGTGGGGCCGTTTGCCGAGGTCACGTTCGCGTCATGGGATCTCGTTCACGACATCAACCTGCGGGGAACCTTCGCGGTTTGCCAGGCTGTCCTTCCCGGGATGATTTCGCGCCGGCGCGGCAGCATCGTCAACCTTGCAAGCATTTCCGGCCGGACGAAGGCGACCCTTGCGGCACCAAGTTACGTGGCATCAAAGGCAGGAGTGATTGGGTTGACCATGTCCTTGGCGATGCAGACTGCGCCTCACGGTGTGCGCGTCAATGCCGTTGCACCGGGTCCGACAGAGACGGAAATGATCCTCGGCCTCGCGCCAGAGATGGTCGAAGCGCTCGTTCGAACGATCCCGGTCGGACGTCTCGCCACCACCGACGAGGTCGCATCCGCAATTGTGTTCCTCGTGTCTGACCGCTCGGGGTCAACGACTGGTGAGACCCTCAATATCAACGGTGGTGCCTTCATGATCTGAGCGTGTGTGGCAGGGTCATTGGTTGCTGGTTCGCCTTGGCCCTTGCAATCTGTCGAGGCTGATCCCAAGGATCACGGCGAGGGCCCCCGGTGCGAAGTCCCCAAGTACGAAGAAGAACAGGCCGACGAGCATCACGAGGATGCCGAGGCACCGTGCAATGCTACGTGAGACCGTCAGTGCGGTCTCAAAGCGACCGGTCAGCCTCCAGGTGATCGCTTCAATGACGAAGCCTCCGTCAAGCGGAGGGACAGGCAAGAGGTTGATGGCTCCGGCCAGTGCGTTGATGCACGCGGCATCTGTGAGTGCCAAGGCGAACCCGTGTGCGAGGGTCGGGTCGGTCCCGGTCACTGGCGTGATGGAAAGTGCAGCTGCTTGCCAACCGAGGAAGAGGCGATTTCCCGTTGAAGGGTCAAGCAGGTCTGCCAAGGTCCAGAAGACAATCGCAACCATCGCGTTGAGTGTTGGACCCGCGAGGGCGGTGAGAGCGACGCCTCGGGGGCCAAGCGCGCGCGCATCGGTTGTCATCGCCCCCCCGGCCAGGGCGAACCTGAACAGGACTGCACGGGCACCGAGGGCGCGAGCGGCCATGGCGTGCGACGCCTCGTGGCCAACAAGTGACGTGCCGACGAGCAGGGCGGTCAGGACGGCGGTTGCCCAGACTGCGCTATCTGGCCATTCCGGACGTACCGAAGGTACCCGCTGGATGCCGAGGGCTGCGATGAGGGCCAGGATGGTGATGATCCAGGTCCAGTGCACCTGGATGCGGAACTTCAACCCACCCCATCTCTTCCGGCGTTTCGGCGCTTCGCTCATGGGTGACCGGCGCGTAGGCTCGGACACGGTATCAACTGGCACCCCATCGCCCCTGATCGCCACACATTTCGCCAGCACGCTTCATTGTCGAACAGTGTAGGTGGAAGCGCGGCCGATGGCGTGACGTGGTGACATCGTGACAGGGGGCGATTCCGGATGCCGATTGGGTGCGACCCGCGAAACCGGAGTTGCGGTGGTCGTTATCCTCTGCGCGTGCGGACCGGTCGTTACGGCGACGCGGGCACTGGGAGTGGGTCCCAAGCGTCTTCCAAGAGAGTTGGGGCGGTTGTGTGGCCCGCCCGAACGGGATGGTTTTGTTTCCCGAGTTGCCCAGATAGCGGCCGGTTGGTAGCGTTCTGTAGCGTGGTAGCGAATGATGCGCGGTGATTCGGGTGCGAGTGAGGATTGCGGACGATGCGACGGCCCGAGGCAAGCGTGGACAGGGTAAGGCCCTCACTGCGCAGCTGGACACTGCTGCGCGGGCTTGGCATGCTCGTGCTCACGGCGTGCGCCTTGCCTGGGCTTGACCCGCTGCCGGCACGCGGAGACCCGCCATCGGGAAGTTCCACCGTCATCCTGACCGCTGGACCCGGACCGACTCCGACTGAGGTGCAAGGACCTCAAACCAAGGATGTAGGGCAACAGGGCCCGATCCAGGCAGCGGCTGCGGTGGCGGTCACCCCATTGGCTGCCGAGGCACCCCCTCCGCCACCTCCACCCCCACCGCCGCCTCCCCCGCCGGTTGCGCCGGCCGCACTTGAGGCAGCCACGGCCAATGCAGCCACCGCCATAGCCAGAGCGACGAACGTTGCGGCGACGGCCACGGCGTTGCCGGCCCAACTTGTTGTCATTCGAGGGATGGCATTCGAGCCGCCAACGCTTGCTGTGCCTCCCGGAACGGCGGTGACATTCCGGAACCTTGACAGCACCACCCATCAGATCGTCACTGGCGAGATGGATAGTGGCCGTTTGCAACCCGGCGAATCCTGGACGACAAAGTTCCAGGATGCCGCGTCGTCGCATACGTTCATCTGCCGATTGCACCCGACCATGAAGATGGCGATCACCATCAGCGATCCGTTGAACCGAACCCCCGTGGTACGCATGAGTTCCTAGTAGGGTCCACCAATTCCCCGCATCCCTGATGTAGACGCGTCGATTTGTACTTGAAGGGTTGAACCGATGCCGATCTACGAGTACGTCTGTGATCCGTGTGGGCGCGAGTTTGAACTCATGCGCCCGATGAGCCAGTCTGGGGAAGGGGCGCCGTGCCCGACGTGTGGAACGTCATCACCGCGGGTCCCGTCGG
Organism: Chloroflexota bacterium; assembly: GCA_014191415.1. Taxonomy (GTDB): domain Bacteria; phylum Chloroflexota; class UBA11872; order UBA12225; family UBA12225; genus UBA12225. The sequence continues at coordinate 6,720 of BJHB01000099.1, read as the reverse complement.
TGTTCGCGAGCAAGGAGAACTACATGGTGAAGGTGCCACGTAGTCCGGCCCTCCGTGCCAAGCGTCCGTCTGAACCTGTTGATCCGGCCAGCGCCTAGGTGTCGTTGCTCACGACATTCGTCACGGCTTGCCGGGGTTGAGCCATCCGCCGTCGTCGAAGACACGCTTGACGCAGGCTTGCGTCGCGCGGTCTGCGGGCGACATCACCCAGTCGAGGTAGGCGGCCTTCTCCAACCCAACTCCGTGCTCGCCCGAAAGGGTGCCCCCGGCGTCGATGCAGGCCCGAAGGATCTCCTCACCGGCCTTGATGACCCGTTCGGTGAGCCCGGGGATCCGGGCGTCGTACAGGATGTTCGGGTGCAGGTTGCCGTCTCCGGCGTGGAACACGTTTGCAATCAGGAGGTTTTCGCGCTTGGCTAGATCCTGCACCTTGGTGAGGACTTCGACAAGGCGTGACCGGGGCACGACACCGTCCTGGATGTAGTAATTCGGTGCAAGGCGACCGAGTGCCCCCAAGGCTCCCTTGCGTCCGCGCCACAGACGTTGCCGTTCTGCAACCGATGCGGCGACACGCACCTCTCGTGCGCCGTACTGCGTTAGGAGGGCTTCCACATGACTGGCGTCTTCGGCGCAGGCTTCGGAAAGTCCCTCGACCTCCACGAGGAGGAGTGCCTCCACCCCCTCTGGGTACTCGGGGAACCCTCCACCTCGCAGGGCACCGATGGTGACGCCATCGACAAACTCGAGCGCGGCCGGAATGATCCCCGCTTCGATGATCGCTGAGGTCGCGGCTCCGGCATCGTTGAACGTATCGAAAAGCGCCAGGACCGTCCGGACCGTTTCCGCGCGAGGCATCAACCGGACGCACACTGCCGTCACGAAGGCGAGGGTCCCCTCGCTGCCGGTCAGGATCCCTGGAAAGTCGTATCCGGGTGCGTCCGGGGAACTTGCCATGGTCCCGCAAGACACGATGGTGCCGTCGATGAGGACTGCTTCCATGCCGAGGACATGGTTGGTAGTGACGCCATACGCGAGGCAATGGGGGCCACCAGCGTTCTCGGCAACATTACCGCCGATGGTCGACGCGGTCTGGCTAGAGGGGTCTGGTGCAAAGTAGAGGCCGAACGGTTCTGCGGCGCGTGTCAGGTCGACGTTCACCAGACCTGGCTCGACAATCGCACGCATGTTTTCCGCATCGATTTCGCGGATCCTGTGCATTCGTGATGTCGCAATGACCAATCCGCCGTGGATCGGGGTCGCACCGCCTGAGAGACCGGTGCCCGCACCTCGGGGAGTGACTGGAAAGCCGTACTGGCGAGCGAGCCGAATGGCGTCCGAAACCTGGCCAGTTGTGGTTGGCAGGCAGACTGCGAGTGGTCGTGCTCTCGCCATGTAGCCGTCGCCCTCGTAACTGACGAGAGCGGCTGGCTCGGAGACCACGGCACCAGGCCCGACGATGCCACGCAATTGGCTCAGGAAGCGAGTTCGAGTTGGTTCGTCCGGATGCGGAATTGCGCCGCCGTATGCCCTAGGAAGCGCCGCCCGCGAATGCGACGGATCCAGATCGGGTGCCAGTGTCGCCCCGGCGTCATTTTGCGAAATTCTCATGCTTGATTGATCCTGCCACACCCGGTCCATGCGGTGCTTGCGCGACCGCGGCATCTCTTTCAGCCGGCGCCCTTCAGTGTGGTCGCGGGGAGGTTCAGCCTGGTCTGTGCCGGTTCCAGTTGCACGATCGGCCCGCCTACAATGGGCAGTCAGGCAGTCAGCCGCAGCAGGCCGGACAGAACGAGGACTTGAGACATGGATCTGGGACTTACGGGACATGCCGCGATCGTGACCGGTGCGAGCCGGGGCATTGGCCGGGCAATCGCGTTGGCTTTGGCATCGGCAGGATGTGACGTTGCCATCGCGGCGCGTGGATCAGAGGCACTCGAGGGTGTGGCGCGTGAGATCGAGGCGCTTGGCCGGCGGGCCCTTCCAATTTCGATCGACATGACCCTGCCTGGCATGGCCGAGATGCTCGTCACGAGGACCGCCGAGGAGTTTGGGCGGATCGATGTCGTGGTGAACAACCTTGGGGGCAGTGCACCGGCAAACAAGCCGTTCATGGAGACTGAGCCGAAGGATTGGCGTGGTGTCATGGGCATCAACTTGTACCCCGCAATCGAGACGAGCCGGCTTGCGGTGCCTCACATCCGGAAGCAGGGCGGTGGAAGCATTGTCATCATCTCGTCCATCTACGGGCGCGAGGCGGGAGGCTATGCCGGCTACAACGTGGCGAAATCCGCAATGAACAGCTTGGCGAAGTCCATGGCGCGTGAGTTGGCGCCTGAAGGAATTCGCGTGAACGCGGTTGCGCCGGGATCGATCATGTTCCCCGGGGGAACGTGAGAGAAGCGTCAGCAGGCGGATCCAGTGGGAATGGCAGCCTTTGTCAAGCGCGACCTCCCGTTTGGCAGGTTCGGACGCGCCGAGGAAGTTGCCGATGTGGTGGCGTTCCTCTGCTCTTCTCGCGCTTCTTGGGTGAGCGGGGCGTGTATCCCAGTAGATGGGGTCCAAGGGCGGTCGAACATCTGATCTTAGGATTCGGTCAAGGATCAGGGGCGTCAAAGCCTGATTTCCCCCGTGGTCGAGTGCGTGTTACGTTATCTGCCTTGGCGGCGCGGGTTATTGTGATGAGGGGTCAGAAGTCGAGTGACTGACGAGGAAGCGCAGGAAAGTCACTCGGCAGAACGAGTTCTGGACAGCGAGGCAGACGTTCCCGGTGACTTGGCTCAGGTAGACGTGCCACCCGTCAGTACGCCAGGCCCGACGCTCATCCTCGCTGTCTTGGCTGACGGGCCGATGCATGGGTACGGTCTCGCGAAGGAGATTGAGCGCCGTAGCGAGGGGTACTTCCACGCGCGGTGGGGAAGCCCGTATCCAACCCTGCAGCGTCTCGAGTCGCAGGGCCTCATTTCCGGCAAATGGTCGGCGCCAACCGCAGGGAGCGGACGTCGGCGACGTGTCTACCATTTGACGACGTCTGGCAGGGCCGAGGCCAGGAAGACGGCTGGCCGATGGCGTGAGTTCGCCGAAAATCTCCTCAAGGCACTCGGGGCCGGGGGACGATCAGAAGTGATTGTCGATGGAACGCGCATCTGACAGCCTCTCGGGGAGGGTTCGACGTGCTGGCCCGTCGCTTCCAGTGGAGCGATAGCTGGCCGAACTTGATGCCGTGCTTGAAGGGCAGGCCGACACATCGCTTGCCGTTGACGGGATTGATGCGCCCCTGAGTGTCGTGGCCCGTGCGGTCATCGTCGAGACAATTGGTGCCGACCTCGAGGCGGCGGCTCGCGACCTGATGCTTGCCGGAGTTCCCCGGACTCAGGGCGAGATGCGTGCGATCAGCGACCTTGGTCCCGCCCCCGATTTGGGACGCGCGTTGCTCGGGGCCCGGCGTCGGCAGACGGTCATGGCGGTGGAGATGTCCGACGATCCATGGTCATGGACGGAGCCACTCCTGCAAGTCTTATTGCTGGTGGTGGCAATCGGGGTGGGCGCACTCGCTCCGGTCCTCGCCGTGATCATTGCCATCGTTGTCGAGCGCCAGTCCGGCGTGATCGCCGTGATGTTGGTTCCGGTCCTCACGGCCGTTCTGGGTTGGGCGGCCGGAGCGGTTGCGCCACCAATGGGGCATGGTAATCCGGCGCGGTGACCGTCCCATCCGCGACCCTCTGGAGTTTCTTTGGCGAAGGGCCCTATTCAGGACCCGCTGCGGCGACGTGAACGTCGATTGACACGAGTCCTTCGATCTCACTGGTCAAGTCGGAGAGACGGCTGACCGCATCACTTGGGGTTCCGGACTTGACCTCGACCAGTCCCTTCCCATTCCTTACCGACACGGTGAGAACATGCATGACCGATTTCGTATCGGACCTTATGGCGCGCCGGAGATGGGAGACGAGTGCCTCATCCGAGACGAGGGTGACCAGGACGTGCCATACGTCATTGACGGAACGCGCCACGTGGGCCGCTTCAAGTGACCCGGCGTCGGTGGATATACGCCCTCCGAGGCACGCGACACCGTGGCGAACGCTGCAGGTGATCGGCTGTGCGCAAGTGAGGGGTTGGACGGCAAGCAAGGGAAGGATGGCATCCGCGGCCGCCGTGTCATTTTCCAGCGAGGGTGGCCGGGGTATTTCGCCTCGGTGGGGATCGGGAACCAGCCTCCCCATGACGCGGCGGTAGACGCCCCGTGAAATCACCGCATCCAGACCAACAGACAGGGTGTGCCACGAAGTTGTGCCGAATGGCTGCTCGGTAGATGAGACGGTGGTGGCGTTGGCGACGACATACTGACGTTGCGCCCAGGCGCGCTCAACGACGAGCAAGATGCCACTGGTCGGGTGCAGGACGTGTTCGATGATCCCGACGGGATTTGCATCACTCGCGATGAGTATGTCGCCTGGTTTGAACCGTTGAGTCACGTCCATCAATCTGGCCTTGGCGCGGTGGCAGGCACTACCGGACACATGGGGTCGGTGCTATTCATGCCGGATGGTAGCGTTGGCAAACAGGTTCGGACGGTACCGAATGCTGTCATGCCGGGTAGAATGTGAGCATGGCACCATGATTGGTATGGGTGCGAGGTTGATCGCGACGCGTTCATCCCAGAATGGGTGAGCGGTGACGCAAGGTTCTGGAGGAGTTCGACCGTGTCCGAAACTGCCGCTCCGACAATCGTGGCGTATCTCAAGCCGGTGTGCGGGTGGAGCAACAGCGTCCGCGCGGTGTTGCAGAAGCATGGCCTCGTGTATGAGGACCGCGACATCATCAACGATCGTTCGAACTACAGCGAGATGGTCCGCAAGAGCGGCCAGCCCCTGTCTCCATGTGTCGAAATCAACGGCGTGATGCTCGCTGATGTGGCGGGCAACGAGGTTGAGGAGTATCTGGTTGAGCAGGGTCTAGCAAAGGCAGAAGTGGCTGCCGTCTGACAGATTGCCGGCGCTCAACAGCGTGGAAAACAGTGAGGCGCCGGATGTCCGGGCGGATCAACTCGCCTGGGATGCCGGGGCCTCAGTGCGTTCGGTGCGCGCCTCCTAGAGGTGTTGTGGCCAGTGCATGTCGAAGACCATTTCCATCTCGGCCCACCATTCGTCTTCGGTCGCTTCGGGCGAACGTTCCTGGAGGGTCCGCATGATCTTCTCCCACTCAAGGACGCGTGGGTGAGGCTTATCTGAAGGCTTGCCGGGATTGTAGTCATCGTTTGCGGTCATGTACATGAACATTCTCTGTCCCCGCAGAAAGATCTTCATGTCGGTCACCCCGCCGGTACGCAGCCCTTCGAGGACTTCCGGCCAGACCTCGGCGTGGTAGCGGATGTAGTCGGCAACTTTCTCCGGGTCGTTCCGGAGGTTGATCATGCGTCCGAAGACTTTCACGAACTGAACCCCTTCCAGTCGATGGTGGCGCAGTGCCGGCGTGTCGCCGACGAGGCCTATTGTGGGCGGCGCTTGACGAAGGCGACCGGGCCACGGTGCAGGGCCGGGTCATCCGCGGAATGATCCGGTTCGGCCACGTAAATGGTGGTGCCATCAACCACGACGGTCGCAGTCGGGGTGAGTGCTTCGGCGCGTTCGATTGCCTCGTCGAGAGGGATGGTATCCCGGTTCCACCCAACCGTGGCGTGACCATTGTCGACAAGGGTCTTGAGGAATATTGGGAGTTGCCACGACTGGATCGGGATGACATCACCGGTTGCCTGGCGTGGTTGCGGTGAGGCAGGTTCTCTGTTCTGATCGCTCATCTGGTCGCCCTCCGGGTCAGTACATGCGTGTCTGGATGCTCGGTTATTGGGTGGGTAGGTCAATTCTGAAAGGTATTGCATCCCGCTCAGGTTGACCCGTGTGCCAAACGGTAACATTGAGGTATGGCTGGACACGCGTGTCCAGATAGAAACTTGGGACCAAGCGGGGACTCATGCCAAATCACGTACTTGTATCGACACTCGGATGGGCAGCCAAGTCGCTAGAGGCTGCGTTTGCAGGCATCGGTGACATGGAAATGGGTCAAGCCGAGCTAGCCATCTTTCAAGCGTTCGGAGACCTTCGACCGAAGGCCCTTGCCGATGGCGGTCGTGCTTCCGTTGACGCGGCCGCGCTGCGCATTCGTGACGCGCTCGCGAAGAATTCAATGAAACGCGTCGCCACTATATACACCGGAGTCGGTGATGGACCCCTGCCTATTGCAGAGGAGATTCGCCGAATGCTCGCCGTAGCCGATCTCGCGGTCGAGTTGGGCGTCGGCCTGATCACGACCCTGAGTTCTCCCGCGGGCACCTCATTCGAGGCGGCCGTGGCACGCCTCCGATCCATCACGGATGCGGTTTCATCGCGTGGCATCCAGCTTTGCATGAAGACCCATCGTGGTCTTGTGGGCGAAATGCCGGGCGACGCGGTGCGCATGTGTGAGGCGATACCTGGACTTGGGCTGACGCTTGAGGCGAGCCATTTCTACGTTGGCGCGAACCAAGGCGAGGTGTTCTGGGAAGTAATTCCACATGTCCGCCACGTCACAATGCGCGACGCCCGAGGCATGCCCGCAGCCCTTCAGATGGTTCCGGGATACGGTGAGGTTGACTTCGCAGGCATCGTGACGCGCTTGCACGAACGTGCTTACGACGGATTGTTCGCGATCGAGTACGTCGATCTCCGTCCGGTGGAAGGCCCGGAT
>BJHB01000098.1:0-9595 GCA_014191415.1 Chloroflexota bacterium | reverse complement strand
CATGGAGTCATGGTTCTTCTGGGTGCGAGTGGGAGTCGGGTTGGTCTTCCCGCTTGCACTGAGTGTTCCGGTGCACCTAACCGCTCGGGTACGGTCCATGATGTCGGCCACCGGTCTCCTGTATATCGCGCTTGGCGCAATCCTGGCCGGTGAACTTGTGGGACGGCTCTTCCTGTTTTTCGGACAGGTGCCGATCTGAACGCGGACGCCGTGGCCTGCCCGGTGGCTTACGGTTGCCCGGCTGGCGGTCGTCCGTACGGGTGAAAGGCGAACCGCCCGGACCTGTCGAACAGTGCGGGTTCTTCGCCTGATCCGTCGTAGGTCATCGATTCCGCAGGCCGCTGCGCGGTGCGCAGGGTGACCTCGGTGTCCGAAGCAACGAAGGTGCCACTGACGACCGATTGGCTATAGACGTTGCCGTCGACGACGACGCCGAGACTGAAGATCCCTTCGGCGGTCAGGGCAAGGCACTGCATCGTCGAACCGGTGATGGACTGTTCCGCATTGGTGCACCACATGCCGACAGCCACCTCCTTGAGGGGGACCTTGGCGATGCCGACAACGCGGGTCGGGATGGGGACTGCGGTCGGTTCGCCGAAGGCGCCGGCGCGCGCGGTCGGCAACGGACCGCCCTTGAAGGACGTGTCAGCCACCGTCGGGCGAACCGGTGCGCCCGTCGCAGGAGTCTGGGTGGGGCCAGCGGCGGCAACTGCGACCGCGGTTGTGGCGCGGGCGGGAATCGTCGATTGTGCCGCTGGAGTGGCGGGAACCGGGGTCCCGGCCGTTGACGCCGGGCTTGAAGGGGCACTGCACGAAATCGTTGCCATGGCCAGGATCACCGGCACGGCATGCCATTGCCACCATCGCATCGCCACGGGAAACCTCCCACGGCGAACCGGCCGTGCCGGCAGACGATACGGTGCGACGTGATCCGGGGCAAGCAGGGCGGGGAGAGGTTGACGAGGCTCGGTCACGTGAGGACCGCTTCGAAAACCTTGCGGGCAATCGGGGTAGCCACCCGTGAACCTTCACCGCCGTACTCGACCATTGTCACGATCGCCACGCTATCGGGAGGTCCGTATCCGGCGAACCAGGCGTGAGTTGGCTTGCCAGGTTGGGTCTCGGCGGTGCCGGTCTTGCCTGAGACGATGCGGGCGAGTGGTGAACCGGCGAAGATCGCTGAGGCGGTTCCTTCGCGGGTACCGACGACGTCGCGCAGGGCGGATCGCATCGGGGCGAGGATTGATGCACCCCATGCCTTTCGCGATGCGCCCGGCGTGGGCGATGGCAACGCCTGTTCGACATTGCCTCCGGGAAGGCTGGTTGCGGCGAGGATGGTTGGCATGACTGGCTTGCCGGTGGCGATCATCGCGTATACCAATGCCATCTGCAGCGGGGTGACAAGGAGTTGCCCCTGCCCGATGGCGAGGTTCACGGTGTCACCCGGCGTCCATGGTTGCGAAAGTGACGCCCGCTTCCAGGCGGGATCCGGGACAAGGCCGCTTGGCTCATCCCCACCCATCAGGCCGCTTGCGCCACCGAGACCGGCGCCTCGTGCAATGTCCGGCAAAAGCGGAGCGCCAATCTCCTGGAGGCGCTTGCCGAGTTCGTAGAAGACGCTGTTGCACGACTGGGTGAGTCCGTTTGCGAGGGTGATCGTGCCATGACCGGTTGCAAGCCAGCAGCGTTGCGAGACGCCGGGCAGGCCGGTCCATGTGCCGGTGCAAGTGAACTCAGAATCTGGCGTCGCGACGCCATGCTCAAGCGCGGCGGCCATCGTAACGACCTTGAAGATGGAACCGGCGGGGTAGAGGCCCTGGACCGGGCGGTTCAAGAGTGGCAGGCGGGTGTCGGTCAGAAGGGCTGACACTCCCTCACCGGTTTCGAATGCGGAGGGATCGTAACGAGGCCACGTCGCAAGGGCACGGATGGCCCCCGATGGCAGATCAACGACCACAACGCTGCCGGATCGGACACCCAAGGCATCCTCGGCGACGGTCTGGAGGTTCAGGTCGATGGTGGTGGTGACCACTCCGCCGTGCCTCGGAGGGGTGGTGGCGAGGGTGGATGCGATCTGGCCATTTGGTTCGAGGACATTGAGGCGGCTGCCCCGCGCCCCGGAGAGGTAGGTTTCGGCGAGGCGTTCCAGGCCAGACCGGCCAATCCGGTCACCGGCGATGAAGCCTTTGGGTGCAAGGGTCACCAGTTCCTCGGTGGTTGCCTGGGCGGTGTATCCGATCAGCGGTCCGGCAGTCTCGCCTGCGGGATAGACACGTGTGCGAACCCGGGACGTGGGTGCCTCGGCCGTTGTCGCGGTTGCGAGGGGCGTGGTCCGTGGCGCGACGGTCGGGGTTGCTACCGTGAGTGCGGATATCGGTGACGGGAGGCTTGCCATCGGGCGGCCGTTGCGATCGACGATGCTTCCGCGAACCGGAGGGTCTGACTGCACCTGGATTCGACGCCCGGTGGTGAGGTCGGGCATGAGGACCGACGGGACCCACTCAAGTCGCCACGCCTGGTCTTCCCAGGCAAACGGCAGGTTCACACGCTGGCGCAAGTCACCGAAGCGGGTTGTCGAGTACGTGATCTCGGCCGCCACCGACGCATTCATGCCGGACACGGTGGCTTTCTGGGAGGAAACGGGTGCGCCGGTGATGGCGGTGGCACCGAGTTCGGCCATGAAGTCACGATGGCGTCGGACGAACTCGTCACGAATGACTTGCTCCCGCGCGGGCCCGGCGAGGCGCAACCAGAGGGTCTCGTAGTCCCCGGTCGCCCATTGGGCAAGGTAATTGCGGGCAGCGTCGGCGGGGTCGGCACTTCCCGGTCCGCGCAGGTTTGTCAGGTAGCGGGTGATCGCGGGCCAGGCACTGGCACCCCCGGCACCCAGTCCGACTGCCAAGGTCGCCATGGCCACTCCATTGGCGACCCGGCGCGTCATGCGGGTCCGCCTAGTCTGGATGCGTTCCGGAGATCTCAACCCGAATGGATCGTCCTGATCGCCCAGTGCCTCTGGTGTCGGGATCAGCACAACAAGTGTGGCGTCATCGCCACCCTTGCGGGTGCCAACCACGCCGATCAGGGCGGTTGCGATGGCGTGCGGGGTCTCATGCGAGGCAAATGTGGTGGCGATTTCGGGAAGCGGGACGACATTCGAGAGGCCGTCGGTACCAAGGAGTATTGACGCTGCGGGTGGAATCACAAGATCGCTGACTTCGAAGTCGCAACCCTGTGGCATGCCGAGGTACCGGGTGATGGCGTTCCGGTAGGGATGCTTGTCGATCTCTGCTTGGGTCGGAAGCGGGGCGCCGAGGCTCTTGCGGGTCGCAATCTCGGACGCGACCCACGTGTGCGGTGTGGTGCGTTGCACAACCTCGGCGGATCCGCCACCTGCATTCGTGTCCACGGTCCAGATGGCACTGTCCCCGGCATGCACGAAGGTGGCGATACCGTGGCTGATCGCGAGGGCGGTGAGGGTGGTCGCGGCACCACGGGTCGCAGGATCGCGCTGGATGACCGCAACTGCTTCGTCGGCGGCGGTGCATGCGGCGAGTAGTGCGTTCCTGACCGTCTGGTCTGCTGACGCCGTGTCGAGAGGTTCGGTGTACGCCGCGATCCATGTTGCCTGAAGGGCGTGCATCGCGGCGGCGGATGCAACCTCGCCGGCGGCCTCACCACCGACGCCGTCGGCGACCGCCACAAGCCAGGGACGAGTGCCACGCGGGGGCACGACCAGCAACTGGTCCTCGTTCACCTGCCGGGTGGATCCCATGCGCGAAGTCCCGGCAACATGCCAGCCGGATGCGACGCCCCATTCCTGAACCTCGTCGGCCGGTACGGTCGGGTCTTGCCCCGGTCCGGCATTGCCGTGGGGGCGTGGGGTCGGTGCTACCGGGTTGGCCATGGTGACGTCGATGGAACGGTCACGGGAACGGCCACGGCACCTCGTGAAATGGTCCAGACACCGTTTCCTGACTGGTCCGGCCCGCCTCCAGCGCGGAACAGGGCGGACCCCACGTCAGCAGAACCACGGTCGTGCGCGGGGGGTGGTTGGCCCCCACCCCATACCCCTCCCCCGTTGCGACGGGAGAGGGGAGGCGCCTCACCCTCAGTGCGTGTCGTCACTTGCGACGGGAGAGGTGGGGTGGTGAGTGCGGGACCAATGGTCAGCTGTAGCGCTTGAACATCTTGGCAAGGAGGGCCGGACGATCAGCCTCGGTGCCGGAGTGATTGGCTGCTACCAAGTCCTCGAAGGTCGGCGCCTCGCGTTCGAGGAAGATGCCGAGGTATTTGTGCTCGTCTGAGGTGGCATAGGCAAGCGCACCGGCCACATCACTGCTGCTGTGGCTGTCGGGAAGCCAGGCAACCTCATCCTTGTAGGTCTTGAAGGTGTTGACCTTGTTGAAGGTCGGGCATGGGCTGTAGACGTCGATGAAGCTGAAGCCCTTGTGGTTGATGCCCGCGAGGATCAGGTCGGCGAGTTTTGCCGGTTCGGCGGAGAAGCCTCGGGCAACGAAGGTCGCGCCGCAGGTGATGGCCAAGGTCATCGGGTTGAGCGCCTGTTCGGGGTTGCCTGCCGGAGTGGTGGCGGTATGGAAGCCGGCACCACTGGTAGGCGATGTCTGCCCCTTGGTCAACCCATAGATGGCGTTGTCCATGACGACGTAGGTGAGGTCCAGATTGCGGCGCATGGCATGGACAAGGTGGCCCGCGCCGATGGCGAAGGCATCACCGTCACCGGAGAAGACGAGGGTCTTGAGGTCGGGGCGGGCAACCCGGACGCCGGTGGCAACCGGAGTTGCGCGACCGTGCACGCTGTGGAACCCATACGTCGAGATGAAGTAGGGGATGCGTGACGAACAGCCGATACCGGAGACGGCCACGACTTCGTGGGGTTCGAAGTTCTTGGTACGCAGGGCGCGGTACACGGCGTTCAGGACGCCGAAGTCGCCGCAACCCGGGCACCACGTGGGCTTCTCATCGCTCTTGTAGTCGTCCAACTGGTGCTCGCGCACCGGAGTGTCAACAGTCATTGTGGAAGTTCTCCTGGTGGTCGCGGTCAGTTGTGTTCAACAGGTGCGATCAGGTCATCGGGCGTGACCAGTTCATCGAGATTGCCGATGATCGGGTTGAGGACAACCCGTCCCGGGCCCTGCTTGCCGGTGGCGACGTCACGGATGGCGTCGACCAGGTGGCAGACGAGCATCGGGCGTCCGCCGTAGACATTGACGCGGGTGACAGGGGTTGGGAACACACCCTGCACGATGTCCGCGAACTGCCCGCGGTAGTTGACCTCGGGAATGATCACATGCTTCTTGCTCATGGCGGCTTCGAGTTGGTGCCGGGGCAGGGGCATGACCATCCGCGGGGCGACGAGGCAGACGTCGATGCCTTCTTCGGCGAGGATGTCGATCGCCTCGATCGCGACACCGGCGGTTGAACCCCAGGTGACGATCGCAATCTCGGCATCCTGGTTCCCGTGCAGGACGGGTGCCGGGGCCTCGAGTTCGGCGTGTTCCATCTTGCGGAACCGCTTCTCGGTCATCTGGGTGTGGGTCCGGGGATCGGGACGGTGGCGGCCCTTCTCGTTGTGTTCGAGACCCATGCCGACGTACTGGCCGCCGGGTGTGCCCGGGATGGCGACCGGTGAGACGCCGTTCTCGGTGTGGGCGTAGCGCCGGTAGCCCTTCGGCGAGTCGTCGTACGCGGTTGCACCCTCGGACGGCGGGTGCCAGGTCAGGCGGTTCTCGATGCCGATCTTGTCAAGTTCCGGCTGGTCGATGCTCTCGCTGCGCACGCAGACGACAGTGTCTGTCATGAGGATGACGGGCGTCTGGAACTTCTCGGCGAAGTTGAAAGACGCAACTGCCAGGTAGAAGCAGTCCTCAACCGAGGTGGCGGCGAGCACGACGCGCGGTACCTCGCCGTGGCCCCCGAAGGCGCACAGGTAGAGGTCACCCTGTTCGTGCCGGGTTGGCATGCCGGTTGATGGCCCGGCGCGCTGGGCGTTGACAATGACGCACGCGGTTTCGGACATGGTGGCAAGGCCGAGGGCCTCGACCATGAGCGAGAGGCCGGGTCCCGAGGTGGTGGTCATGGACTTCTTGCCGGCGAAACTCGCGCCGATGACCATGCCGATTGCGCCAATCTCATCTTCGGCCTGCACCAGGGTGCCACCGATCTGTGGCAGGGTTGGCGCAAGGAACTCCATCACGTCGGATGCCGGGGTGATGGGGTAGCCGGCAAAGAAGTTGCATCCGCCGGCAAGTGCGCCGAGTGCGGTGGCAGTGTTGCCTGCGACGACGATGCGGTTGTGCTGGAGTGGGTTCGGGATGATGTGGAACCGCTCCAGGTCGGCGGAACTGACGTGTTCCTGCACGTACTTGAGACCAGCCTCGAGGGCCTTGAAGTTGGTCTGGACGACGGCATCGCCCTTGCGTTCCCACAGTTCGCGGATGAGGCCGTAGAGGATCTCGGTGTCTAGTGAGAAGAGCGCCGCCATGCCACCGAGGGCGACGACGTTCTTCACGATCGGCATCTTGAGTTGCTTGGAAGCAATCTGCTCAAGGGGGAATGAGAGGAGCCGGTACCTCTCGGTGTTGCGCGGGGTCACGCTTTCGGGATCGTAGATGAGGAGACCGTTGGGAACGAGTTCCTGGATGTTGACCTCAAAGGCTTCCTGATTGAAGCAAAGGAGCACATCCGGTGAATCGCCGCGGGTGAAGAGTTGCTTGGCGCTGAGGCGGATCTGGAAGAAACTGACACCGCCCTTGATTTCCGAAGGAGGAGCGAAGTCGGTGAGAACCTCGAACCCGGCGCGCGCGGCGGCCTGGATCAGCAGTTCACCGGGCTTCTTGATGCCTTCACCGGCCTCGCCGGCGACGCGGATGACCAACGAAGTACGCACCTCGCTGGGCGGGACTTCGCCATCGTGCGGTGTCTGTGCAGTGACCGTGCGGTCAGCAACTACCATCTGCTGCGTTCCTCTCCAAGATCTCCCTCGAACCGGGCGATGTGTCCGGCCGGTGGCACGTGTGCCCGGCTGGCGCGCGCATCTCGTGGCGCACGTCTTCCGGTGAGGGTCTGACGATCGTTCCCGGGATTTCCGGGCCGTTTCGGTGCCTTGTTGACGCCAGTCGTCTCCAACTCTCCAGAACGAAGGACCGGACTGGCGTGTCCCGGAACTCCGAACGGTGCCACCGATATCACGGGGATTGTCGGTGCACGATATCCCAAACCCGCCGAAAGGTGGTCGGCCGTGGCACGTACATGGGCCGCGACCTCGAGCAGACGGTCGGAGTTGAGGCGAAATGAAGGCCCGGATGCGGACACTGTGGCGATGACCTCGCCACGGTAGTCGCGCACGGGTGCCCCGGCTGCCGTCAGTTCGGGTTCGAACTCCTCGACGGCCAAGGCAACGCCATCCACACGGATGCGCTGGATCTCCCGCCACATGGCGGACGGATCCGTGACGGTGCGCGGCGTATACGATGCGAGAGGCACGCTGAGCACCCGTTCGATATCGGTGTGGAGGGCGAAGGCGAGCAATGGCTTGCCGGCTGCTGAACAATGAAGGGGCAGGCGGCGACCGATCCACCCGAGGTGCTTGACAGGGTTGGGCGACAGGACCTGATCGATGTTGACCGCGGCGTCCCCGTCACGGACGGCAAGGTTGCACGTCTCGCCAGTGGCCTGTGCAAGCGTGACCAAGGCACCCCGGGCGACATCGCGAAGTTCGTACTGGTTCAGGGCGCGTCCGGCGAGGGTTGCGAGTTGCAAGCCCAGTCGGTAACGGCCTGACCGGGAGTCCTGCTGAACGAACCCACCGGCCTCGAGCGTGGCCATGAGGCGGGAAATCGTGCTCTTGTGCAGTTGGAGGCGTCGCGCAAGTTCGGTGACGCCCAACTCCGGCTCGGCTTCGCCGAAGAGCTTGAGCACGGCTACCGCTCGCTCGACCGATTGGATGCCCCCACTGCGTGGGGTAGGCACCGCGCTCATACCACCCTTTTTGGCGGTCGCGTACTCCGCGATTACCGCCACAGTGTTGCGACAGACGCAACGCTGTCCCGCCTAGTGAAAGTGTAACCGGATAGTGAACCTCCGGCAACACGTGGCGACAGGGAACCGGGCCAAACAGACGCGGTGTTTGGGAATGGGTTCGCAAGGGGAACTACCGCTTGGCAAGGGAGCGGTTTGCCCCGATGCCGACCGCAGCCACGCACGGCGAAGAGGGATGGGTTGGCCGCTTCTGGGTCAGTCGAGACCGACCCCGGCAAGCCAGGCGGTGACGGGCGGATGCAGCGAGGCATCCTGGATCATCGAGACCGCTTCGGCCCCGGTCGTGCCACCGACGGCCCAGTGTGGACCAGACGCGGTGACCGCATGGAGGAGTACCCCGGCGCGGCACCGGTAGGCCTCGATGGTGGTGAGGTCGCCGATTGGTCCGGAGGTGCCCACAAGTGCACCGACGAATGTGACGAGATGGCCCGCCATCGCGCGCACTTCGCTGACCTCATTGAGGACATCGATGATCTCCAGACCTTCCTCTGTCTCCATTGAGACACCCATGTCGATTGTCTGGAGTTCTGGTGCGCCGGACATGCGAGGCCCTTTCGCCGCTGGGGTGGTGGTGTGGGTCCGGGGATGCCCCACCGGAGATTGTGTGTCAGGGAAGGGTCAGGATCGATGGCCCATCATCGGTCATCGCAACGGTGTGTTCGAAGTGGGCCGCGAGAGACCCGTCGCGCGTCTTGACGGTCCACCCGTCCTTGAGTTCCACGGTATCTGCCCGGCCAAGCGTGAACATCGGTTCGATGGCGATGACCAAGCCGGTCACAAGGGGCACGCCCGTTCCGGGAACGCCGACATTGGGAACGCTAGGTTCCTCGTGCAGTCGCCGGCCCACGCCGTGTCCGCAATAGCGGGTGACGATGCCGTATTTCTGTCCCTTGCCAACGACCTCGACCGCGTGGCAGACATCCCCCAGGAACCCGCCGGGCTGCATGGCCTTGATGCCGGCCTCGAGGGCCGCGGCGGTGGCGTCCATCAGTTTCTTTGGCTTGCCGGTCGCGCCCCCAACCTGGGCGGTGAAGGCGGCGTCGCCGATCCATCCATCCAGGGTTGCGCCACAGTCGATCTTGATGACGTCACCGAGACGGAGGACGCGCTTCTTGCTGGGGATGCCATGCACGATCTCCTCATTGAGGGAGGTGCAGAGGGTGGCAGGAAAACCGAAGTATCCCTTGAATGTAGGGAGACCACCGGCATCGCGGATGACCGCTTCGGCAATCGCATCCAGTTCGAAGGTGCTGATACCCGGCCGGATCGCCTTGCTGACGGCATCGAGGGCCTGACCACACAGACGTCCGGCGGCGCGCATTGCGTCGACTTCGCCAGACGACTTGAGGGTGATGTTCCCGCTGATGACTGCTTTTGACACTTCACAGATTGTACGCGCGAGGTGTCCGGTTGTGGGTGGTTGGATTGGTGAGTGGGTGGACGGGAGAACAATCAATGGAGGGGTGGGACCGTGGTGAGGTCGTGCCCCCACGTGTCCCGGTATCGCGCTGACGGACATTCGTCGGTGGTCCGTGGT
>BJHB01000097.1:0-9599 GCA_014191415.1 Chloroflexota bacterium | reverse complement strand
TCCGCCTCCGGAATCACAACGTTAAGGGACGACAACCGTCCATGCAACGAAATGGTCTCCGTTGGACCGCGCGCACCGCCACTTACGGGGCGCGCCAACAATTGATCGGGCATGCCCCGGTCGGAGTAGACATTCCCCGACCGAGGCGTTTGGGGATCGTTTAGGAACGGGCTAGTCCGCTGCCTTCCGGGCGCGAGGCGCACGCTTCCGCGCCGGCGCTGCGGGTTGATCACCGGATGGGGTCTTCTCAGCACCTGCGGGAGTGCTCGACTTCGCCTGCAAGTCACGTGCCTGTCCGATTGAGCCGATCCGCCGGTCCAAACCCATCTTGTACTGGAGGATCGGATCAGTCGTACCGGTCTCGGCGCACCTTTTGGCGACCCAACGCTCCATCCGTTCGATCAGGAACGCGACGACTTCTGGTTCACTGTCGGCCAAGTTGACCTTTTCATCCGGATCTGACGGCAGGTGGTAGAGCTCGACCGGCGGGAAGCCGTGAAAGTCGGGTTCCATCGCCTGGATCAACTTCCACTCATGGGTCCGCCAACCACGCTTACGCATCCAGGTGCACTCGGTCAAGTACAACTCGTCATGATTGTCCCGGCGTTCACCGTTGACTAGGGGGACCACGCTCTTCCCATCCATCTTGAGGGATTCTGCGAGGGCGTGTTCTCCAAGCAGATCGAGGATGGTCGGCAACATGTCCTGATGGGCGACGTTACCCGGAATTCGCACACCCTGTGGCAAGCGGCCTGGTGCCTTGATGATGAGCGGAACGTGGATATTCGTCTCGTAGAGCCCGTGATGGTCGAACCAGATCTGGTGTTCCAGTAGGGACTCTCCATGGTCTCCAGTGAGGATCACGATGGTATTGTCCGCAAGTCCGAGCTCATCGAGACGAGTGAACATTCTTGCCAGACACGCATCCATGTACGCGATCGCGCCGTCATACTGAGCGATCACGTACTTCCCATCGGTGATCCCCGGTGGCATCCAAGAGCGGAAGAAGTCAGCGAACGGTGCGAAGTCGAAGACCTGCTGCATGTTGTCAGGGCTTTCGAGGTGCCTTGGATCACACTCGTCTTCGCCGGAATAGAACATCCGATCAAACGGTGCCGGAGGCAAGTACGGTGAGTGCGGGTCCATATGGCGCAGGAACAGAAGGAATGGTTGCTCGTCTTTGGCCCACTTCTCCAAATGCGGAATCGCCTTGAGGTTCATCTGGTGGGCCTTGTCGCCCGGACGCTCCTCCCAAGTCATCCACTGCCTGTAGTTCTCGTATGTGTCAAATCCTCGATACCGCGCCTCCTGGTCAGGGCCAGAGAAGCCAACACAGGCCGACGCGTACCCAAGCGGGCGCAGAAGTTCAGGAAGTGTTTGCAAATGGGCTGGAAGGGGCTCATTTGGCTGCAAGGCAACCATTCGGGTTGACATAACATCCATCCCGGTGAGCATCGCGCAGTAGGCAGGGGTGGTTGGCACGTTCGGCGCGAAGCACCAGTCGAACTGGACCCCTTGGGACGCCAAACGGTCGATGTGAGGGGAGGTCAGTCGGGGGTATCCGTACGCACTCAGGTGATCCGCCCGCAGCGTATCGATTGCAAGGATCAGGAGGTTTGGCCTCTTGCCGGATATCGGTGCACCCATTGCTTCGCTCCTCATGGACTGTCCCGGTTAGTGGCGATTGACTGGCGGGCGGACGGGAACCGCTGACACCAAGAACGCTTCCTTCAAGCAAGTTCCTGCAGGCATCTGTTGAGGTACCCGCGGGTCTCGGCTGCGATAGCGGTCGCACGCGCAAGTGAGTACCCCTTGGCACCGATACACTCGAAACTCAGGGGGCCCAGGTACCGAGATTGCGCTAGAGCCCGCAGTACTCCCACGATATCCACCTCGCCTCTCCCGGGAACCTGCTGTTCCGGAGTTCCGGGTCCGCGCTCAACTCTTGACGGGCAATCACGGAAGTGGCTGTGAACAATACGTTCGCCAAACACCGTTGCAGCCGTAGCAACATCCTCTGGGACCCTGTGCAGGTGGCTCGGGTCGAAGTTCAACCCAAGGTGGGAAGAACCAATCTCACGGTGAGCTCGCGTCGCAGATGTGGTGTCATGCACCGCCGCGCCAACATGAGGCTTGAGTGCAAGTTGGATGCCGTGTCTACCCGCAATGTTCGCCAGCTCCCGTGAAAGCGCGATCGCCTCGGCAAACGATTCCTCGTCACCGGTCTTGCCTCCGGATCCGATCGCGATTACTGGGATGCCAAGAGCTGCAGCCATTGCGCAAGCAGCTTCGATCCGGTCTGGATTGCTCGGTGTCACTTCGATCGAATAGAGACGTAACCCTAGGTCATCGGCCAGACGCCGAACTTCTGAAAGGCTCGCGCCACCCATCTCAGGCGTCACGTGCTCAACCATGCCCGGGATGTAAGCAAGTTCAGCACCATCGTAGCCCGACCATGCAAGCGCCTCGAGCGATTCACGAAGCGTGTGGTCGCGGAACAGGACTGTGTTGCATGAGAGTGGGAAGCGTCGGGCGGTCATCGTGCCGCCTCAACTACTTCGGGCACGCCACCCTTGCTTGCCGCTTCGGCGAGGACATCTGCTACGACGACGACCGTTCCAGTCTCATGAGACCGTATTGCCGACTCGACAACTGCGTGGGCACGGAGCCCGTCATCCCCACTGCCCTCGATTGAGGCAGGCTTGGTGCCAGAGGCAATCTGCTCGAGCCAGCGACCCAGCCTGGTTCCAAATGTCTCACCAAAACTCGTCAGCCCACCGGCATTTTGAACGTGTGTCGATTCCTTGCTGTCGTGCGGGAACCAATGAAAGTCGACGGTGGAGTTGTCTATCACCACGCGGCCCTTTGTCCCGCCGACCTCGGTCCGCTCTATCGAATGCCGATCCGGGCCGTGCATGTCATAGGAGCCTGTCAGATGCCCAAGCGCGCCTGATGCGAAATGCATATTGATCGAAGCATTAGACCACCCATTACGCCCAGGTCCACGCTGGAAGAATGCCTGCACCTTTGCAACGTCCCCCCCAAGGTGTCGCATCACGTCGACCGAGTGGGAATGCAAGGCACGCAAGTGAAAATACGGTGGCTCATCCTTTGGATTTCTGATCCAGAGGTTCATGTTGATGAACAGGACGTCGCCGAGCGCGCCCGAGTCAATCTTCGCCTTGGCAAGTTCGGTAGCGGGCGTGAAACGGTGGTTCAAGTCGACTGCAAGGCAGACCCCTCTGTTTCGGGCCTCTGCGACCATCTTTGCAGCTTCGACCAGGTCGTTCGAGATGGGCTTCTCAACGAGCACATGCTTGCCCGCAGCTAGGCACTGGATCGTGGGCACAAAATGATGCGAACCGTTCTCGATACCAGCGGTTGCAACCGAAACCATGTCGATGTTTTCGGATGCGAGCATTCTTGCCACATCGTAGTAGGCGCGGATGCCGAATTCCGAGGCAGCGGCATCGGCGCGTGCGTGATCCTGATCACAAATTGCCACAAGGTCAGCAATCGGATTGGCCTTGTACGTGCGTGCGTGTGTACGCCCGATTCCGCCGGCCCCGATGACGGCCGTGCGCACAGTTCCCGGCGTTCCGGTCACGGATTTCTCCTTGGGTAGAGGATGTGCTCAGCAGGGTAGCCGATTCAAGAGCTCGGAGAGGGCGGCGCGCTACCGAACACTGGAAAAGGTGTGGTCTGTCACAAAGCCTCATGACGGGTCAGAAGCTTGGTCAGATGACCCCAAGAAGTTCACGTCGTGTCAAGGGCCTGCGGTGATTGCAGCAAGCAACGAAGTCGCTGACCGAATGCCAGTTCGAACACTGAAACAGTGGCCGATGTCTCCAAGCGATATGTTTTTTTACGCTTCCGATGCACCGATTGCTAAGTGCATCGTGAAACGAGACCGAGGAATTTGACCAACAGCCACTTCGGATACGCACCGAACTAGCTTGCCTGCAAAGCTGACCGTCCGCAAAGCTACGCGGGTTCAAGCCGAGGCATAGAATTCGAGGAGCGTCGGGGACACAAACCAGTCCACCGCTGCAATCTCATCTCGGCGCCGTGCATGGACCTTCTCATATCGTCCAAGGTGGTCGGCATCATATTCACGAGGCCACGCTGGGTCAAGACCCTTGGTCGTGTCATCGATGATTGCGCCAGTTAGGTTGACCCCTTGGGCACCGCTCAAATCGGCACCACTCAGGATTGCGCCATGCAGATCAGCGGCCCAGAAGACTGAGTCCTCATGAATCTGGTCGATGTAGAAGGCGCCCTGCGGAATGCTCAGTCGGCTTGCCTGAAGATTCACATCAGTCAGGTTTGCATCGCGGAAACTTGCGAAAGTCAACTCAGCCTCCGAAAAGTTTGCGCCAGTGAGGTCGGCCTGCTCAAAATCCGCATCAACGAGGCGCGCACCAACGAAACTTGCACCACGAAGGTTCGCGCCTCGAAGGCTCGCCAGCCAGAGGACCGCTCCGTCGAAGTTCACTCCTTCGAGGTTCGTGCCACGCAAGTCGGCTCCGCCGAGGTATGCGTTCCGGAAGTCCATATGGGTCAGATCCTGACCGCGAAGGTCTTGTCCGCGATAGTTGTCAAACATGGGGGAATCATAACGCCGCCACGTCCAAACAACCAGTAAACGGAGTCCTCCGGGCTTGGCGACCCCCACGGCATCTGCAGCGATAACTCAATTCCAATGAGTTGGATCGCGAATTCAGTAACTTCACCCGCCAGGCAATGCGTCCAACAAGACAAGCAGTTTGGTGGCCTAACAAGCCGCATTTGTCCGGCGCGTAAGCGACGCCACCATCACCATTTGAAGTTTGCGACGCGATGCACAGCGGTGGCGCCAACCGCCGGACCAAATCCATGACTCGAGGCGCATTTGCCAAATGATGCCCCAAACGCTTCCGTTTATTATCATAATCGGAAGCGTTCGGTGTTGTGCTTGGTGCGCATGGCCCTGATTGGTTCCAGGCGATGCGACGTGCGCCGATATCCTCTGCTCTTCGAAGTCCTGATCACAGTCGGGGGCTCTTGCGTGCATTCGCCCCCGAAGGTGCAACGCAGGCGTGAAGCGAGGAACCCTCAACCCGTGCGTCCCTGCGTTGCACCCCGCACCTGCACCGCCACCGAATAGAGCGACGTGCACGCCGTCATGAAAAGCCGATTGCCGTCAACCCCACCGAAGCAGAGGTTCGCAACGGTTTCCGGACCTGTGACCGCTGGGTCGTGACGTGATGGCGCATCGGGCGTCACAATCTTGCCGATGAGATGTCCATCCGCCCCGAAGATGTGAACTCCGTCCCCGGCACTTGACCAGACCCTGCCATCGACATCACAACGGATGCCATCGGGAAGGCCGTTTCCGATTTCGCAGAAAATCTCGCCTCCGGACAAGGTGTTATCGGGGTTCACAGTGAAGCGACGAATGTGCCTTGGCGCACCAGAATCGGCAACATAGAGCAATTTCTCATCTGGCGAGAAACACAACCCGTTCGGACGGTCGAAGTCGTCGACGACGGATTCCAAGTTGCCACTTGCGGGATCGAAACGGAATACGTGATTGTGGTCAAGCTCACGCCCAACCTCTCCACTTGGCAAACCGTAGGGAGGATCAGTGAACCAAAGTGATCCGTCGGATGCGACAACCACATCATTCGGAGAGTTCAATTTCTTCCCTCCGAACTGTTCGACAACGGTTACCAGACCGCCATGCCCGTCTTCCCGCGCGACCCGGCGTCCACTGTGTTCGCACGAGATCAGTTGGCCCTCAAAATCACGTGTATTCCCGTTCGTGTTCGAAGTCGGCTCACGAAATGTAGTCAGTCCGGTCTTGGGTGACCATCGGTGCATCCGGTTCTTCGGAATGTCGCTGAAGACCAGGTATCCACCGTCGTGGTCGGTCCACGAGGGCCCCTCGATGAACCCGAACCCGCCGGAGATCTTTTCGACGCTTACCGTTCTGTCAATGATCCGGCCAAACTCTTTATCATCGAGCACGACAAACGATGAAGTTGCGCTCATAGATCACCTTCCTTGACGCGCGGCCTGACTGAATAATTCCAAGCACAGTAACGGTCGACAATACGTGTCAGACCTAGCCCTTGACCGCTCCCGCCGTGAGACCGGCAACAATCCTTCGCTGGAAAACCAAGACAAGGATCACGAGCGGAATCGTGGTTGCGATTGCTGCGGCGGAGATTTCACCCCACGGCGTCACTGCCGCGATGTCGGCGCCCTCAAATTGTGCGACGGCTACCGGTGCCGTGAGTTGCTCCACTTTGCTCATGAAGGTGCGCGCAAAGAGGAACTCATTCCACGAGGCGATGAACAGAAGGATTGCCGTTGTGAACACACCAGGAGCGGCGAGAGGCCCGATCACCTGTGTGAAAGTCTGGATCCGTGACGCCCCGTCGACGTATGCGGCCTCCTCAAGTTCGCGGGGCAAGTCTCGGAAGAACGCGGTAAGCGTCCAGATGCAGACCGGAAGGGTGAATGTCACTCCAGGCAAGATGAGCGCCAGCTTGTTGTTGATCAGATCCCAATCACGGAATTGCAAGTAAAGCGGGCTGATGATGGCGATCCCGGGAAACATCGATACCGTTAGCACAAGCGCGAGAACGATGTTCTTGCCCGGAAACCGAAGCCTCGCAATTGCGTACGCGGAGAGTGAACCAAGGCTGAGGCTCACAACGGTCACGGAACTCGCGATGATCGTGCTGTTGATGAGCGCTCCCTGGAAGCGGGGCAAGTTGACGACAACGATCCAACTCTTCACGTCGACGGGGTCTGGCAGGTATGTTGTGGGGTTATAGAAGATGGCATTGGCTTGCTTGAGACTGGTTATGACTGTCCAGTAGAACGGCGCCAAGCACCAAATAATAATTATCGTAATCAACAATTGCATCAGCACCGTTTGTATGGGCCGAAGACGACGTGATGAACCCATCGCGCTATCGATCCTCTGCCTCAGAGCCCGCAACCGGCGCCCCGAGCACCTTGATGAACACGAACGCCGTGCACAGGATGATGAGAAATGTCGTCACTGCGAGCGCCGACCCTGCGCCGAACTTCAGGTCTGTGAAGATGACTCGATATGTGTACAGGCTTAGCGTCTCGGTGGCTTGACCCGGCCCGCCCCCGGTCAGGACGATTGGAAGGTCCAGCATCCTGAACACGTCAATCATCCGGAAGAGGAGCGCTACAAGAAGCGTCGGCCGGATCAACGGAAAGGTGATCCGCCAGAAGCGGTCCCATGCCGTGGCCCCATCGATTGCCGCTGCCTCATATAATTCCGCGGGGATCATCTGCATTCCAGCCGTAAGCAGGAGCGCCACAAACGGCGTCGTCTTCCACACGTCGGCACCGATCATCGCCCAGATCGTGAAGAAGGGACTGATGATCCAAGGCTTGTACGCTTCAATGATGCCAAGGTCATAAAGTATGCGATTAAACACCCCATAGGTTGCGTGATAGATAACCTGCCACATCCTGGCGGACACAACCGTCGTCAGGGCCCACGGCACGAGAACGGCAACCCGGACAAGCCCTCTCCCCCGGAAAGCCTGGTTCATGACAAGCGCAAAGATCATGCCAAGGATGAACTCCGCAGTCAGCGAAGTTACTGCGATCGTGCCGGTCACCCTCAGCGCGTTGAGCCAGCGCGCGTCGTCTGTGAAGGTATCGAAATAGTTGCCGAACCCAAGAAAGACATGTGGGGTATTGGCAAACCTGAGGTTGATTTTCCAGAGGCTGAGCCAGAACGCGTGACCGAGTGGGTAGAACGCCACAAGGATGATCGCGAAGACTGCTGGCAGGATCAGGATCAAGGCAAACCGGGCCTCAAGAAATTCCTGCGTTGATAACCGCCTGATTGCCGACCGAATTGGTGGATGTGCAGGAACCGCATTCACCTGATAGTCCCACCTTTGACTGCATTGAGGTCGTAGGGCGATGCCGGCCCATGGCCTGAATAGTGAAAACGGAGGTGCCCGTGAACATCAGGCAGAGATCCTGCGTCCACGGGCACCAACTCGCTTCAAGGATGGGGACCTAACCCTTCATGATCTTGCGCATGCCGTCGGCCATCTCCTTGATGCCCTCTTCCGGCGTCACGGCCTTCGTCGTGACCTTGCCGAAGACAGGTTGGATGACATTCGCGGACATCTGACCGTAGAAAGGAGTAACTGGGCGTGGCTTGAGATTCTCAAATGTACCCTTGAGCTTCTCGGCAAACGCATACTTCGCCTTGACCTCTGCGTCATCGAAGACCGCCGGACGGCAAGGAGGGACACCCAGGGCCAAGTATCTCGCCTTCTGTTGCGCTGGCGATGTGAACCAACGGATCACCTCGCCGGATTGGTCAGGGTTCTTGCTGAACTTTGACGTTCCAAGGTTCCATGTTCCAAGACAACCGGCTCCGGACTTGTCACCCTTGAGTGATGGTAGCGGAACGACGTCCCACTTGCCCTTGATCTTCGAATCGTCGCGGTCGTTCTGGGTCAATCCCGACGTCCACTGGCGCAAGAACACTGACTTGCCTTCGATGAAAGGGTTCTGTGCATCGGCACCGGTCTTGTAACCCAACGCGCCCTCAGGAAGGATCTTGTCGGTATACATGAAAGAAAGGAGGCGCTTGAACGAATCGACACCAGCCGTCCCCTTGTCAAGGGTGACTTCCAGCTTCTCGTCCATGAGGTCACCACCATGTCCCCATAAGTACTCAAACCAGGTGATGATGCCGCCTTCGGTCTGGGACATCTGAGCCGAGAGGCCCTGAATGTCAGCGGTCTGGAGCTTTTTCGCCTGCTCGAGGAGTTCGTCGTAGGACTTCGGCGGCCCCTTGAAGCCACCCTGTTCTACGAGATCCTTGCGGTAATAGAACCCCGGTCCGTTGTTGTACCACGGTACTGCGAACAGTTTGCCCAGATACGTCGCACCGTCAAGGGTGCCCTTGTAGAACTTGGTTCGGTCGTCTGCGAGCAGGATCTTTTCGGCGTCGAGTGTCCAACCTGCAGCGGCGAACTCAGGAATGAAAGGGACGTCCATTGACACGACGTCAGCGGCGGGGTCCTTGGCATTGGCGACCAGGATGAACTTGTCACGGAGATCTGAGGTCTGCTGGCCCTGCTCCTGATAGTCAAGCGTTATCTTTCCGCCCGCCTGCTTGTTGAACTCCTCAACCTGCTTCACCGTGTAGCCAGTGGTATCCCGGCCGGTAAACCAGGTGATCTTCACGGGAGCCGCGGCGGCGGCTGGCGCGGTCGTCGGTGCTGCCGGCGCAATCGCCGCCTTAGTGGGTTCTGGTGCCTTGGTTGGTTCAGCCTTTGCTGCCGGGGCGGCTGGCTTGGCCGCTTCCTCACCACCACACGCGATTGCAACTGCACCGCCGACGACGGCACTCAACCACGAAAACTGTCGGCGCCGGGTCATTCCCAGCACGCCTCCGCTATTCATCGATTAACCCCCAATCAAATGCGCTCAACCTTGCGCGCCCACAAATCGGTCGCGGCCATGGCGCGTGAAGCCCTAGACAGACACCGGACATGCAGATTGACGCCAATACTGTACCGTACTGCAACACGGTTGCA
>BJHB01000096.1:0-9617 GCA_014191415.1 Chloroflexota bacterium | reverse complement strand
CAAAGGCAGTTGGGGTGGTTGGGGGCCAAAGGGTGATCACGGCGAGGGTGGACGCCGAGGTGGCCCGCCGGGCACCCCGGTGCCGACACCGGTCAAGAGTGGCACGGATACCCCGAACGCCTGACGATCCATAAATTCCGAAGATCCCGACCACCTGCCTGAACACCACACCTCTCCCGACCGTCTCAATCGCCTTGGGACCACGACGGATCGGGTGAGGTGCTCAGACAGGGTGAAAAGGGCGCACGGTTTCGGATGCAACCACTCCCCCGGCTTCGTCGAGGCCAAGAGGCTGGGGGTGTCGGCCGGACAGTCGGCGACGTGAGAACCGTCCCCAGACGGCACATCTCCTTCTCGTCCTACCCGCTACTGGCTGAACCTCGTCCCTATCTCGCCACATGTGTCCGGAGTGCGCTCGATCAGCGGCACGCGAGAGTGCCGAAAACCCAACGGGAGTTCGCTGGTACCGCGGTATAGTGCCGATTGAGGCGCCTTGGGCGTCCTGTTGAATGCCGTACCGGAGGGCCGATGTCCAGCGACACTTCCATGGTCTCCTCGCTGCCCCGTTGGGATGTCTCCGAGTACTTCCCCGCTGTCGACTCGCCTGAGTTCCGCGGTGCTGTCGAGGCTCTCAGGAACCGCGTCTCCCACGTCCGCGAACGGGTCGACGCCCTCGACATCCGTCGCCAGTCAGCTGTCCCGGTCACCCCGGAGACGATTGCGGCGTACGAAGAGATCACCAACGACCTCAACGGCATTGGCGACGACACACGCATCATCGGGTCGTACCTCCACGCCTTCATCTCGACCGACGCGCGCGACGCGGTGGCGCCGGCGGCGTACTCCGAACTCGAGGCCCTGCTCGTCAACCTCGCCAATGTGCGCACGCGCCATACCGCATGGGTCGGGTCGTTCGATGCCGAGGCCCTTATCGACGCCTCCACGGTCGCTCGTGACCATGCCTTCGCCGTCCACAAGGCAGCCATCGCCGCCCGACACCAGATGTCAGAGGCCGAGGAAGACTTGTCCGCCCATCTCTCGATTTCCGGCAGTTCTGCGTGGGCAAAGCTCCACGGAAACATCACCTCGCGCCTGACCGTCGCCGTCGAGTTCCCGGACGCGGTCAACGACGAACGTGCCGGCACGACCCGCACCTTGCCGATGAGTGCCGTGCGGGGCCTGGCGCACGACGCCGATCCGCACATCCGCAGGGCCGCCTATGAGGCCGAACTCCGCGGGTGGGAGACCGTGGGGGTGCCCCTTGCAGCCGCGATGAACGGTATCAAGGGGGAGGTCGTCACCCTGAATGGACGACGCGGATGGTCCGATGCCCTCGCGCCTGCCCTGTTCGGCAACAACGTCGAACGCGAGACCCTCTCGGCAATGCACGAGGCCTGCGTTGCCTCATTCCCGGACTTCCGACGCTATTTCCGCGCCAAGTCCCGCCTCCTCGGACACTCCGGACCATTGCCTTGGGTCGACCTCTTCGCCCCACTGGGTCAGGGTGCACGTTCGTGGCCCTACCCGGAGGCCGAGGCCTTCGTCATCGATCGCTTCGCAGACTATTCCGACCGCCTAGCCGGAGTCGCCCGCCGGGCAATGCGTGAACGATGGGTTGACGCCGAACCACGGGACGGCAAACGGGACGGCGCCTTCTGCATGAGCGTCCGGGGTGACGAGTCCCGTGTCTTCATGAATTTCGCCCACAGTTTCAACAGCGTCCAGACCCTTGCCCACGAACTTGGCCACGCGTATCACAACATCAACCTCGCCGACCGTACCGCCACCCAACGTGCGACACCCATGCCACTAGCCGAAACGGCAAGCATCTTCTGCGAGACTCTCGTGACGACCGCCGCTCTCGATCGGGCCGCCGGTGCCGACCGGTTGACCATGCTAGACGCGTTCCTGGAGAACGCCTCGCAGATCGTGGTGGACATCCACTCGCGCTTCCTTCTGGAGACCCGCGTCTTCGAACAGCGCGCGAAGCGCGAACTCAGCGTCGAGGAACTGAACAACCTCATGCTTGCCGCGCAGCGCGAGACCTACGGCGACGGTCTGGACACCAACCAACTCCACGCCTACATGTGGGCCATGAAGCCTCATTACTACAGCACACGGTCTTTCTACAACTGGCCCTACACCTTTGGCCTCCTCTTTGGGTTAGGCCTCTACGCCCGCTTCGAACACGACGCCACACCGTTCCGACGGGGCTTCGACGACCTCCTCGCGCACACTGGCATGGAAAGCGCGGCTCAACTCGGCCACCGTTTTGGCATCGACTTCGCATCAGTCGGGTTCTGGAAGGACAGTCTGGACGTGTGTCGCGCCCGCATTGACGACTTCGTAGCCGCCGTCGACGAAGAACTCTCCCGGAGAAGCTGACATGACTATGTTGAAAGCCTTGATCGTCCGCGGTGG
Source organism: Chloroflexota bacterium (assembly GCA_014191415.1). Classification (GTDB taxonomy): domain Bacteria; phylum Chloroflexota; class UBA11872; order UBA12225; family UBA12225; genus UBA12225. The sequence goes on along the minus strand of BJHB01000096.1, from coordinate 7,196 downwards.
TTGGGCCGGTCATGAACCCATCGAGACGTCAGAACGCGTCGCCGCCTCCCTGCGCGAGGCGGGTGTGCACGTAGAGATCTCCGATACTCTGGACAGCCTCTCAGACACCGAACACCTCCGCACCCTGGACCTCGTGGTGCCCTTGCGCACGATGGACCGCACGGCAACCAAGGAACAGGTGAAACCCCTCATCGCTGCTGTCCGCGCCGGGGTTGGGATCGGCGGGTGGCATGGTGGAATGTGCGATGCCTTCCGCGACGACACCGAGTACCAGTTCATGACCGGGGGCCAATGGGTTGCGCACCCGGGGAACGCACCGGCAATCTACCGGGTGCGCATCGGACCGGTACCGCACGTCAGCACCGGGGACATGGCCGACTTCACAATCCAGTCCGAGCAGTACTACATGCACGTCGATCCAGGCGTGACCGTGCATGCGACCACCCATGTGGCCATTGGAGCGGCGTCTGGTGACGTGTTTGACCAATCCGTTCAGGATGCAGTCGACCGAGACGAGATGGCAGGCGTGGTGATGCCGGTCACGTGGACCAAACGGTGGGGTCTGGGGCGGGTCTGGTACACAAGCCTCGGGCACGTCGCCTCGGTCTTCGACACCGCCGAGGCCCTGACCATGGTTACCCGCGGCCTGATCTGGGCCGCACAGGGTGCCTCTGCCCATCGAGCCTGACAACAAGGGAACCCGCAGGCATGATCGCGATTGCGAGGCCTCGTCCATGACCGGCGCGCACACTGTCCTTGATTCATTCCGCCTGGATGGCAGCGTCGTTTTGGTGACCGGAGGCAGCCGTGGCCTCGGCCGGACCATCGCCGAGGCACTCGCCCAAGCAGGGGCGAGGATTGCCATCACCGCGAGGCGCGCGTCGTGGCTTGATGTGACGGCGGCCGAATTTGCAGCTTCCGGGCACGATTGCCTTGCCCGCACCTGCGACATCACCGATCCGGTCCAATGCGAAGCCCTGTTCGACGCGATATTCGAACGGTGGGGTCACCTAGACATCCTCGTGAACAACGCGGGCGTCACATGGGGGACCCCCAGTCTCGACCATCCGATCGACCGCTGGCGAACGGTCATCGACACCAATCTGACCGCGTCATTCACGCTGTCGCAAAGGTTCGCAAAGCACATCATCGGTCAGCCCGACACTGAACCCGGCAGCGTTGCGCCTCGCCGGCCAATACGGGGCAAGATCATCAACCTGAGTTCGATCATGGCCCAGCGTGGAACCGACCCTGGGGTCGTGACCGCGGCGGCGTACACCGCAAGTAAGGGTGCCATTGAGTCGCTCACCCGCGCACTCGCTGTCGAGTGGGCCGTGCACGGGATCACCGTCAACGCGCTTGCGCCGGGATTCTTCCCGACCCGCCTGTCCGAGGGAGTGGTGAGCGAACATGAGGACGCCCTCGTCGATCGCATTCCTCTCGGCCGCCTTGGCGACGAAGCCGACCTTGCCGGCGTGGCGGTCTTCCTTGCATCACCCGCGTCCGACTACCTCACCGGCCAGGTGATAGCCCTCGACGGCGGCGCCTCCGCCTGGTGACCCGCAGACGTACGCCCCTCACCGCCGATTAGTCTCGGTCGAGGAACCGGCATCTGTCCCGGACAGCGAATATTGGGGACCTGCGCCTAAATCCTCACCACCGCTTCGGAAGTCGTGTGGGCGCGCACCACGTCCCAGTTGAGTTCGATGCCCCACCCGGGACCAATCGGAACCTGCACCATCCCATCGGTAACGCGAAGTGGTTCGGCCATGATCATGTCTCGTTCGTGTGCCGGCCAGAACGGGTCATCGGTCACCTCAAGGTAGGGCGCGTTCGGCACACTGCAACTCGCGTGCAGGGCAACCACCACCACCAATCCGTTGTTCCAGACATGGCCGAGGCACGGCGCGCGATACGCCTCGCAGACCGCCGCAATCTTGCGCCACTCAAGCAAGCCACCACATCCCTCAAGGTCCGGTTGCAGGACGTCGAGGGCACCACGCTTCAGGAACTCGGCGTAGCGGGGCATCCCGTACTCGTTCTCGGCACCGGCAATCGGCATGTCGACAGCACCCGCCACCATCGCCAATCCCTCGGCGTCGTGCATCGCGAGCGGTTCCTCAAGCCACGACACCCCCAATTCCTGCAGGCCACGGGCTGCCCGTAACGCGTCGGCGCGCGTCCAATACGGGTTCTGTGCCTGATTGGCGTCGGCCATGATCTCTAGGCGGTCGCCAACGGCATCCCGGACGGCCCGCACGACCGCCAGGTCGTCATCGACCGTCGCACGGTGCATCCGCAACTTGATCGCGCGGTAGCCGCGTTCGATTGCGTTCTGGGCGAAGTCGATGTGACTTCCGGCATCGGTCACGCTACCGGTCGAGCAGTACGCCTTGATCGAGTCCTTGTAGCCCCCAAGCATCCGGTACACCGGCTGCCCACAGGCCTTCCCAAGCAGGTCCCACAACGCAAACTCAAGGGCGACCGGGCGGTTTCCCTTCGCCATCGGCAGCGACTCGGGATGCTCGGCCAATGCCCCGATATCGAGGTTTCGCGGGTCGCGACCAAGCAAGTGCTTGCGGATGAATGCTTCGCCCGTCCACCCGCCCGTTCGGAACCCACCCGGGCCAAAGCCAGTGATCCCCGCGTCCGTCTCAATCACACACAATGTGAACCAGAGATCATGGATCACCTGCCCTGGCCACCACGCCGGTGCGAACCCCCCGCCCGGGATCGGGATCCCTCCCGTGATCGAACGCACCGCCGTGATCTTCATGTCGCCTCCCACCCCCTTGGGATGCGCCGGATCGTACGTTCGAGGCAGCACCTGTCGCAAGCCCGGCCTTCTGGCTCCGGATGATGCCGAGTAAGGATCAATGCGCTGTCAGGTTCGCACCTGTAAGCAACCAGTGCGCTGCTTGAACGGTGAGTTGCCGAAAGCCAGGCGTGGTCAGCGCCTGCCCATCGTGACCAAGCGCGTTGACAACAACATGTCCTTTCCCTAACGGTTTGGTGTAAACAAGTGGTGCGTGCGTTTGAGTCATTCTCCACGCATGTGCATCTGCGTGCGCCGGGTTCGGTTCACGGCCTTCCGGGATTACATACTGAGCCGAAGCTGCACGACCGTCGTAGCTAGCCAGCACAGTTGCGTCGGCCGGCAAGTCCTCCAGGCAGTACAACTCATCCAAGATAGAGAATGAGTTCACCCCTTGGCTGATCGGGTGCGCGACGTCAGCGATGTCGACCTTTATTGTCTGGTAAGGGAGGTGCGGAAACCTCTTGATATACGAAGATCCGATCGCCTCTGGGCCACCGTCGACCATCCGAACGGTGTATGGTGCGGCATGTAGTCCGATTAGTGGTGTGCCTTCGCGCACGACATCGAAAAGGGCCCCGATTGCCTCGGGTGGTCCTTTACCCATAGTCGTCCAGAGGACGATGAGGTCATATCCTGAAAGTGTTGCATGTGTCTGAGATGGAAGGTCGTCGATCACCACAATGTTGCATCCGGCCGGTCCAGCGAACAGGCCTGCGATCGCCTCATAGTGTTCCGGCTGGTTGTGATACGCGTCGCCGCCCATGATGAGCAGCGCCCTCGGTCGTGAACTCACCTTGAGGTTCCTCTCGCTCAGTTAGTTAACGCGTAGAAGTTGGCATACAGCCCTAAGGCACGTTCCCGGATTAGGTGACGATCCATCCACCGTCAACATATATGCATTGTCCAGTAACGTAAGAAGCATCATCACATGCGAGGAAGACTACGACCTTCGCGATTTCATCCGGATTGCCAGCGCGTTTCATGGGAATGTTATTCAGGACGATTGGAAGGACAACAGCATCGTCCATGACCCACGCCGTCATATCCGTCGCAATAAGACCAGGGTTAATGCAATTCACCCGAATATGGTGAGGAGCGAGTTCTGAGGCTAGGTTTCTGGTTAGGGCTTCCACCCCTCGCTTGCTTGGGGCGTAGTGACTTCTCCCCGGAAGCGCCATTCCCGACTGGATGCTGGCGATGTTAACGATTGCTCCGGGCTTTCCGGAGGCAACTAGGCGGCGGGTTACCGCTTGGGCACAAAGCCACTCACCCTTAAGGTTCACGTCAAGGACACGTTGGTACTGCGTCTCGGTCATTTCAAGGAATGGAATGATCGTCTCGATGCCCGCGTTATTAACGAGTACATCAACCGTTCCGAGGGTCGCGGTAACGCGATCAATCATCGCGGCTACACCTTGACCATCAGATACATCTGCCTCAACAGCAACCGCTGCGCCGCCGCCCTTGATGATCTCGTCAACGATGGACTGCGCTGCAGCTCGGTTGTCCTTGCCCTGCACCGGTTCCGGACCCGTAATGTAATTGATCGCCACGGCCGCCCCTTCGGTGGCACACCTTCGGGCAATTGCCGCACCGATCCCTCTCGATCCTCCGGTGACTAGAACCACGCGCCCGTGAAGCTTGCCCGTATTCATGAAGCATTCTCCTTGGTGGGAAGCGCCGGTCCCGAATTGGACCTACCCCGACCGACCATTCCCGCATGTTGGACGGGCCTGCCGGGGTAGCGACAACCAGGATCACGCGTTTGCCTCAGCCCGTCGGCTAGTTCGCCTTGTCCCAACCCTTGTTCTTCTCAAGGATTGGTGCAACTCTCGACGCAACCTTGTCAACAAATTCTTTGGCTCCAACCTCTTGCTTCAGAAGTGCAGCCCGCTCCTCAGTGAAAATCTTGTCGACATCGAACTTGGCCGGGGAGATTGGTCGTCCCAGTGCCGCGTACTTCTCCGCCGGAGCAACGATAGCCACGTTTGGAGGGGCGAACTTGGACTTCTCGAACTCCTTCATTGCCGAGAACCGAATTGGCGTGCCAAGTCCGGTCTTGATGAACTGCCACAGGATTGATCTCTCGGGATCCTTGCCGACAAGTTCCGACATGTACGCCCAAGTCTCGTCACGGTACTTGGTGGTCGCCGAAATCGGGTAACCTGAACCCATGGAACCGCTAATTCGCTTGCCGGATGACCCAAGGGGCCAGTTGGCGATGGGCGCCTCAAAATTGAGTTTCCCGATCCATCCGCGATACGTCCACGGTCCACCAAGCCTCATGCCAACTTTGCCCTGAAGGAACATTTCGTCAATCGAACCCTGGAAACTTCCAGGAACAGCGTTGACCTTGTACTTGAAAAACAGATCCGTCCAGTACTGCATTGCCTGCAGAGACGGGGCGCTAGCGATCCCCGTCTTGGTCTCGCTGTCGTCGACCCACTCACCTCCCCACGGGCCAAGGTACGCCGCCATCGACCAACCAGCATTCGGACCGCCATCAAGGATGCCCCACTGGTTTTGAGCGGGATCAGTGATTTTTTTCGCCGCCTCGAGGACGTCATCCCACGTCCATTTGTCGGTGGGTGGCGTTACACCGCGCTTCTTAAACAGTTCTGCGTTGTACCAGAGCATCTGTGGGCCGTGATCGTACGGAATCGCAAAAACCTGCCCAGACCGGCTGTACATGTCAATCGCCACTTTTGGGAAGTCGGCGATATCGAATGCCTTGTCTTTGCTCAAGTAAGAGCTAATAGGCAATACGGTCTTCTTGCTAATGTAGAACTGAATTTGCGACCCCTGCGCGTAGATCATGTCTGGCAGTGAGCCAGCGGCAGCATCTGCCACGACCTTGGTCATGCCGTCAAACGAGGAGTTAGCCCCCCCCAGGTACTCCATCGTCAACCACGGGTACTTGCCCTTTATGGCCTTGTCAGCAGCCTCAAACGCTGGCCACGTAGGATTTCCTTTATCCATGATATTCGTGGTCAGCTTGATTGGAGGATGGTTCTTGAGGTCAACTTCACCCTTGCCAGCTTCACCCTCTCCGCCGCAGGCAGCGAGAACGACCCCCACCACAAAAGTACTGCCTGACACAAGTAACGTTCGACGGGTGCGACCCATCCAACCATTACGTCTGATTTCCGACCTTTCCATGTGCGCATTACCCCCCAGACAATGCTTGGTCGCAAGACACCCTACGACTTTCAGTCCGTACCTGATCTCACAACAGGTTCGTCTTCTCCGTCTGCCTCCTCTGCCATATTTGGTAAGACTTGCTCGGCAACATCCCATATGTGGGCACGCAATGTAGCCGCCGCCATGACCTGATCGCCACTGCGCAGAGCCGTCAGCACTGAGCGGTGCCTTTCGGCAAGCACCACCGGATCAGGGTTGACCAGCTGGGTGTACGTGGTGAACCGCCAATTGAGCGGGTTTACGGCTAACCATGCCTCCAACAGCATTTTATGATTTGCGCGTTCAACTAATAAACGATGAAATGCTACATTCAGTTCAACTGATCGAGCAAAATCAATGGTTCCCACCTTCGCACACGATGCAACCCTCGACATTTCATCGATGATACGTTCAAGGTGGGAGTAGTCCACCGGCGTCAGTCTTGGCATTGCAAGACGGGCGGCAAATGCCTCCAGTTCCATTCCGAGCGAATAGCGCTCTGCTGCATCCCGCCTCGTCACGCGCCTCACAAACGTTCCACGGTGCGGTCGCGAAACCACAAGGCCGTCCCGCTCAAGTTTCCGCAGCGCCTCCCGGACAGGGGCCTGACTTATCCCCAATGTCCGGGCAACGCGATATTCGACTATTTGGTCACCCTCGCGGAGGGTCCCGTCGAGGAGCTGCCTTTCAATAAAGGCTCGCACCTGGTCCGGGAGAAGCAGCCGTGAAGGGCCCTCTCCAACCAACTGAGTTGGTTCCGACCGGAGACTCGGTACCACACGCACACCCGTATGCGCACCTCGTTTATTATCGATAGCGTTGCCCACAACAGACTTATAGCGAACGTTCACCGGGTTGTCAAACCACATTTTGCAGTGGAATTGCTAACCAGAGGGCCCCATGGACTTGACGTGATCACGATTGCTATCGATAATGGGGACTGATGATTGCGGTCAGCCACCGCGCCTGCACCTAGGAGAATGCTACCGTGAAGGGATTGCAGATCACTGCGCCCGGGCACTTCCAGATTGTTGATGTTCCAGAACTTGAACCATTTCCCGACGAAGTTGTAATACGTATTGAGGTCTGCAACAGTTGCACCCACTGGGATCTAACTGTTTGGGATGGCATCGACATCTTCGGTCGCAAAGGACACCCTGAGTACCCGTATTACGTGGGAGGGCCAGGGCATGAACTG
>BJHB01000095.1:0-9658 GCA_014191415.1 Chloroflexota bacterium | reverse complement strand
TCCGGTGGTGACGTCGCGCACGGGATGGTTGGCGCCGCGGTGTCCGAAGCGGAGGCGGGAGGTCTGGGCGCCGATGGCCAGTCCCATGACCTGGTGGCCAAGGCAGACGGCGGTGAGGGCCATGCGCCCCCGCGCGACCGGGCCGTAAAGGAGGGTGCGAAGCGTCTGGACGGTGGTGGAGAGGGCACCGGCGCTTGGGTCGCCCGGGCCATTGCCGATGACGACGCCGGCCGGTTGGAGGGCGAGGATTTCCTCGGCACTGGTGTGATACGGAACGATCACGGTATCCAGGCCCCGGCGTGCCAGTGACCGGGCGATGTTGTGCTTGACGCCGCAGTCGATGAGGACAACCCGGTGGGCGTGCGGGGACTGTGGCGGTGGGGCGAAAGGCGCCCATGTATCGTGGTCTACAAGACCTACTGCGGAGGTGCTGACGCCTTGGACGAGTTCCTGTTCCTCGAGGACGGGGAGTGCTTTGGCGAGGGTGGAAAGGTACTCGGCTTCGGCCCGGGCTCCGGGCGTCCGGCCATTGATCCACGCGCCGGGGTCCGTGTCATCGGCGACGGTTGCGGACCGGGCGGGTGCGAGGCAGGCGCGCATGGCGCCGTGCATGCGGAGATGCCGGGTGAGGGACCGGGTGTCGATGCCTTCCACAATGGGGATGCCGTGCTGGCCCAACCATGTGGACAGCGATCCGTTGGTGCGCCAGTTGCTCGGACGAGTGCAGTATTCCCGCACGACGAGGGCGTTGATCCACGGACGTGCGCTCTCGAAGTCGTCGGCGTTGATCCCGTAGTTGTCGATGAGTGGATAGGTGAGCGTGGTGATCTGGCCCCGGAACGATGGATCGGTGCAGATCTCCTGGTAGCCGGTCATGGCGGTGCAGAAGACGGCTTCCCCTCCGGTCCCTGTCGAGGCCTCGTCGTGGGCTGATTGCCCGGGGTCGAGGGCGCGGAAGCCGAAGAATGACCGTCCGTCCTCGAGTGCGAGGATGAACCTAGGTGCCGACATGGTTACCACCGTCCTTTCGAGGAAAGAGCCCGACCGGGCAGGGTCGCGGGGCGTGACCCCCACCCCCAATCCTCCCCCGTTGCGACGGGAGAGGGGAGAGGATTGCTACGCGCTTCGGTCACAGATGACCTCCCCTCCGACGATGGTTTGAATGACCTGGCCACGCAGGATGTGACCGGCGAGAGGGGTGTTCCGACCCTTTGAGCGGAACTGCGTCGGGTCGACGCACCATTCGCGGTCCGGATCAAAGATGGTGACGTCGCCGGCCATGCCGGGAAGCAGGGTGCCGGCCGCCAATCCAAAGACGCGGGCAGGCCGGATGGTCAAGGCGGCGATCGCTTCCACAAGCGTGAGGCCACCGGCATGAACGACGGCGAGGACGCTTCCCAATGCCGTTTCCAGGTTGGAGATGCCGGACGCGGCGGCTTGGTACTCGCAGTGCTTGTCGGTGGTGCCGTGGGGTGCATGGTCGGTGGCGATGCAGTCGATGACGCCATCGCGCAGTCCAGCTGCCATCGCGAGGCTGTCGGGCGTCTCGCGCAGGGGCGGGTTGACCTTGGTGCGGGTGTCGTACGCGGGCAGCGACGCCGTGGCTGACCACCAGTGACCGCCAACGAGCGAGTCGGTAAGCGTGAGGTGGTGCGGGGTCACTTCCGCGGTGACGTGGACCCCTCGGGACCGCGCCCGCCGGATGAAGTCGAGGGTGCCCGCGGAAGAGACGTGAGCGACGTGCAAGTGGGCGCCGGTCAGGGCGGCGAGTTCGCAGTCCCGCGCCACGATGACCTCCTCGGCGGCGCGGGGCCACCCAGCTAGGCCAAGTCGTGCGGAGACCGACCCCTCGTGCATCTGAGCCCCGGTGGTGAGTGCGCGGTCTTCGGCATGCTGGACCACCGGGCGCCCGGTAGTGCGGCTGTATGCAAGGGCATTGCGCATCAGGGCGCTGTCGGTCACGCAGTCGCCGTCATCCGAGTATGCAACGACCCCGGCATTTGCGAGTTCGATCAGGTCGGCGAGTGCCTTGCCCTTGCGCCCCCGCGTGATGGCGCCGATGACGTAGACGCGAACAGATCCCTGGCGTCGGGCGGTGTCGTGGATGAAGTCGACTACGGCAGTGGTGTCGATGGCAGGTTCGGTATTGGGCATGGCGCAGACCGTGGTGAACCCCCCGGCCGCGGCCGCGGCCGTCCCGGTTGCGATCGTTTCACGGTATTCGAAGCCCGGCTCACGAAGATGGGTGTGTAAATCCACGAAGCCAGGCGTGACGATGAGCCCTCGGGCGTCAATGACTTGGGCTCCGGGTGGCGCGTCGATACCGATGCCCACTGCGTCAACGAAGCCATCGCGAATGGCAATGTCCGTGATGGCGTCGATGCCCTGTCCCGGGTCGATCACACGCCCGCCGCGAATAACCAGGCTTCCAAGGAACCGCCCGTGCGCGGCTAGTCGGATCGCTTCGTTGTTCGGATTACTCACTACCTGAGGCCTTTCATGCTGCTTTGCCTCTCCCCCATCGGCGATGGGGCGAGCAGGGACGCCCACGGACCGGCTGGGGAGGGGTGCCTAGACCGCCGGGCCCGCACGTCCGCCGGCGAGGAGATACATAACGGCCATCCTGACGGCGACTCCATTGGTGACCTGGGCCTCGATGACGCTTTGGGGCCCGTATGCGACCTCTGGGCTGATCTCGACCCCTTCGTTCATCGGGCCGGGATGCATCACAAGCGCTCCGAAGCGAGCTTTTGCGATCCGCTCGCGTGTGATGCCCCACTCGCGTGAGTACTCGCGCAGGCTTGGCAAGAGACCGGAATCCATTCGTTCCCGCTGGACGCGAAGCGCCATGACTATGTCGGCATCGCGCAGGGCCTCGTCGACATCGTGCGTCACGGTGACGGGGCAGGCAGTGAAGATCCCTTTGGCGCGAAGCCCGGTGTTTACGGCGTCGGCAAAACCGATAGGGAGCAATGTTGGCGGCGCACACAGGACGACTTGGGCGCCAAGCGTGGTGAACCCCCAGGTGGCCGACCGTGCCACCCGGCTGTGAAGGATGTCGCCGATGATCGCGACGCGACGACCCTCGATGGATCCGAGGCGGGACTGAACGGTGAAGAGGTCCAGGAGTGCCTGTGTGGGGTGCGCATGCCAGCCATCCCCGGCGTTGATGACCGATGCCTCAAGTTCACGTGCGACGAGATACGGTGCGCCTGAAGCGCCATGACGCATGATGACCATGTCGGCGCCGAGAGCCTGGAGGGTGCGGGTCGTGTCGACGAGTGTTTCGCCTTTCTCGACGCTTGATCCGCTTGCGGTGATGTTCACGACGTCTGCGGACAGGTTCTTGGCGGCAAGTTCGAAACTGACCCGGGTCCGCGTACTTGCCTCGTAGAAGCAGTTGACAATGGTTTTGCCCCTGAGTGGAGGCACGCGACGGATTGGCCGGGCAAGCACTTCCTTCATGGCTGCCGTGGTTTCTAGGACTTCGCGGAGTTCATCCGCGGTGAAGTCGTCGAGGTCGAGAACGTCCTTGCGTCGCATTGTCTGTCCTTGTGAGGGCTGGGGCGGGCATGGACGCCCGCGGACCGACTTACGCTTGGTTAGACCCGCTTCGGGGATGGCCGAGCAGGACGACTTCATCGATACCGTCGACCTCGCGGAGGCGGACTTCGACAAGTTCGTGGCGTGCGGTGGGCAGGTTCTTGCCCACGTAATCGGCCCGGATCGGAAGTTCGCGGTGGCCCCGGTCGACAATCACAGCGAGTTGGATCTGGCGGGCACGGCCGAACGAGAGGAGTGCGTCCATGGCCGCGCGGACGGTTCGCCCGGTGTAAAGGACATCATCGACGAGGACGACAGTGGTGCCGGTGAGGTCCCTGGGAATGACCGTAGGTTGGATCGCCGGCCGGGTTATGCGCAGTTCCAGGTCGTCTCGAAACATTGTGATGTCGAGTTCGCCGACCGGTACCGCTGTGCCCTCGAACTGGCTGATCAATGATGAAAGCCGATGGGCGAGCGGGGCACCGCGGCTCCTCATCCCGACAAGGATGAGGTCGTGCGCTCCACCGTTACGTTCGAGGATCTCGTGCGCGATGCGAGTTAGCGCACGACGGAGGCCGTCGGCATCGAGAATCTGTTTCTCGAAGACGTCGTCAAGAGATGCTTCCGGAAGGTTCCTGAGATCCATCGAACATTTCCCAAGGCGGCATGCAGGCCGGTGGGCGATGTCGGAACGTGGCGTCCGGGGCGCGACAGCGTGGTGTCGCACGGAGGAACGCACCTTGCCGCCTCACCGGGCCTGCTTAAAGGGCGCAACTGAGCGCGTAGTTTAGCAGGACGTCCCCGCATTCCATTCCCGTCGTCTGTCGGTTGCGCCCGTAAACCCCGTATCCCGACTTGAACCTCTTCGCAGAGATTGACGGTGGCGCAGGGGCGTTTTGGTCATTCGCCCAGATACAGGCGGCGCGTGTCAGGGTTCGCGAGGAGTTCGGGACCAGTGCCCTCGAGCCTGTTGCGTCCAAGTTCGAGCAAGTAGGCGTGGTCGGCGAGGGCGAGCGCCTGGGCGGCATTCTGTTCGACGACGAGCATCGAGAGACCCTCGGACTTCAGCATTGCCAGGGTTTCGAAGACGACCTGGACAAACCGCGGCGCGAGGCCTAGCGAGGGTTCATCCAGGAGCATCAGACGGGGTTGGATCATCAAGCCGCGGGCAATTGCAACCATCTGCTGCTCCCCGCCAGACATCGTTCCGGCAAGTTGGGTGCGTCGTTCAGCGAGGCGCGGAAACAAGTCGTAAACCCTCGCAAAGGACTTGGCCCGAACGGATGCGTCACGGACAGTGAACGCGCCCATCTCCAAGTTGTCATGAACCGACATCTGCCCGAAGACAATCCGCCCTTGGGGAACGTAGGCGAGCCCAAGCGGCACCAGTCGGTCGGCGCGCATTCCGCCAATAGCCTCGCCGTCAAAGTTGACTGATCCGGAAGACAGGCGTGCAAAGCCCGTGATCGCCTTTAGGACGGTTGATTTGCCCGCCCCATTCGGGCCGATCAGGCTGACGAATTGGCCGGGCCTCACGACGATGCTTACCCCACGCAGGACCGGGACGCGACCATATCCCGCGTGAAGGTCGGTGCAGTTCAGGAGGAGCTCGTCGTTCATTGTGGGGCAATCGTTGACCGGGTTAAGTGCCGAAGTAGGCGTCGATGACTCGCGGGTCCGCACGGATCACCGCAGGTTCTCCGTCGGCGAGCAATTCACCGTGGTCGAGGACAATCAGGCGGGAACACAGGGCCATGATGAGCTTGATTTCATGATCGGTGATCAGAAACGTCTTGCCTTGTTCCCGAAGAGCGTGGATATGGGTGCATAGGCGCTCCTCCATCACGGGGTTCACGCCGGCGAACGGTTCATCGAGGAGGATGACGTCAGGGTCATTCACCAATACACGGGCGAACTCGAGAAGTTTCTGCTGGCCGTATGACAGGTTGGCGGCGAACTCGTCGGCTACGGGGGAGAGCCCGACAAAGTCGAGCGAGTCCCTTGCCCGTGCGAAGGCCTCACCCTCGGGGGCCCGTGTGACGGCGACGAGGTTCTCCGTGGCGGTCATTTGCGGATAGAGGCGCGACAGTTGGAAGGTGCGGCTGAGGCCAAGGCGGTTTATGACGCTCGCCGATTTATGGGTGATTGCCGTGCCTCGCAAGTGAATCTCACCCGAGTCGGCCGGTATCTCGCCGGAAATCAGCCGAAACAAAGTGCTCTTGCCCGAACCGTTCGGGCCGATCAGTCCGGTCACGGTGCCCGGAGCAATCGCGAATGAGACGCCGTTCACCGCGATCACCCCTCCGAACCGTCTGGTGAGACGGTTGACGGAGAGGATCTGGTCGGTTGGTCGGTCGGGTTTGGTCATCCTCTGGTGTCCGTGATCACAGTCGACGCGAACGGGGCAACCAACCCCGGTCCTGGAGGATCTGGGTGATGCCGCCGGGAAGGAAGAGGACGATGGCGATGATGAGTACACCTGACAATGCGGTGTGGAGGAATGGGAACCGCGCCCAGAGTGCTTCGCTGATCCCCGAAAGCACCACGCTGCCAATCACCGGCCCGAAGACTGTCCCCTGCCCGCCAAGCATCGTCATCGCGATCGCCCGAACGGTCAATGATCCCGCGAAGACCGTTCCTGGGTCGATGTAACTCATCTGCCAGGCGTAGATGCCTCCCGCGAGACCTGCAAAGAGCGCACTGATCGCAAAGGCGCCGATCTTCAACCGTGTTGTCTGGATGCCATTGAGTTCGGCCGCGACCTCATCCTCGCGGATGGCGAGGAGACGAAGCCCGACAGGCAGGGTGGCAACCCGGTAAGTGACCAGGACTGTTGCTATCGCTACCGCCAACATTGCGTAGTACGAGACGGTGAGGACGTCTTCGGGAACGAGGACGAGACCCTTGCCTCCACCCGTTAGCGGTTCAGCGACGGTCACCGCGACCCTGATGGCCTCCGCCACGCCGAGCATCCCAACCGCGAAATACGGGCCGCGAAGTCGGAGGGCCGGGTACCCGAACAGGAGACCAGCCGTCGCCGAGGAGATTCCCGCCACGATGATGGCCATTGGCGCAGGCAATCCTCCCCGCACGATTGCGATGCCGGTGGCGTACGCCCCGATGCCAAAGAACGCCGAATGCCCGAAACTTACATAGCCCGTGAACCCTGAGATCAGGTTCCACGATGCGGCGAGCGCGCACGACATCAGCGCCTGCAGGACGAATGTCTTGGTGTAGTTCGATCCGAAGACTGGCACCAGGGCGATGGCTACAGTCATAGCTCCGATGAACCCAGTGTAGATCCGCATACCGCGCCTGCCGGTTGCCCGCGCGCTCGTCGCCGCGGGTTCGTCGGAGAGTTCATCGGTGCTTGGAGCCCCTGAGGTGGACGCAGGCACTGGTGTTCAGGCCTCCTTGACGCCGAAGAAGCCTTGGGGACGCAACAGGAGCATCGCAAGCAGAGTGATGTAGATCAACGCTTCGGCGATTTGGGTGGTTGTGACATAACTCGCAGTGGATTCGATCACGCCTAGGACGAGCGCACCAAGGAATGCACCCGGGAAGCTCCCCATGCCACCGAGGACGATCACAGCGAACGCCTTGAGCATGAAGGTCTTCCCCATTTCCGGGTAGACCGTGTAGAGAAAACTGGTGAGTGTGCCGGCCGCTCCCGCCAGGGCGGTGGCGATACCGAACGCAATCATGCGGGCGCGGTCAATGTTGATACCGCACGCGAGTGCGACGTCGGCACTCTGTGCGGTTGCACGCAGAGCCTTGCCCCATCTGGTTCGGGAGAGGAAGAACTGCGCGGCTCCGGTGAGCACGAGGGCAGTCACACATGCCACGAGGCGCGGCACTGAGAAGGCAAGTTCGCCGATATTCAGTGCGCCACTCAGGAAAGGGACCGACCGGAAGTCGTTCGTGAAGGTGGCTTGGGCGCCTCCGGTGAGTGCGAGTGAAACCCCGTAGGTAAGAAGAAGTGATGTAAGGAGTGGAGCGCGCACGACCCGCGAAATCAGCACTCGCTGCGCAATCCATCCGACCCCAAACATCAGCGGCATTGACAAGAAGAGCGACAGGATGGGGTTTAATCCGAGGCGCGCAAACAGGAAGAATGATGCGTAGGCCCCAAGCATGAGGAACTCGCCGTGTGCGAGGTTGATCACACGCATTACACCGAAGATGAGGGTGAGACCTCCGGCGAGCAGCGCGTAGACACCCCCGAGGAGAAGTCCACTCACCACCACCTGGACTAGCGTGACCATCTCCCCTCATCTTCCTCCGCCGGAACGTCCGTGTCAGGACCGGCGCACCTCGGTTGACACTGCCGGGTCTAGCGTCCCTTCCACTCCGGCATTGGGAATTTGGGTTTGGCAGTGGCCATCGCATCGGGGCCGATCACCGGCTTGTCCTTGCCTTGCCACTGGATGACCACTGGGATGTGAGACAGCTGTGTCCCGGTGTCATCAACCTTGTACTTGCCGGGGAGGACCGTGTCAGTTTCGAGAGTCGAGAGCGCCTCCCGGATCTTCTCCCGGTCAAGGCTCTTTGCCTTGAGCACCGCGGCTTCGAGGATCTGACCGCCGGCGAAACCGGTGGCGGAATGGTAGTCCGGGTCACGGTTCCATTTCTTCTTGTACGACGCCTCGAACTCGCTGTTGCCCTTGGTCTTGAGGCTTGGTTCCCACATGGACGGACCGAAGATGAAGTCTGCGTCCTTGCCGAGGCCCTCGCCGAATTCCGGCATTGCTGCGCCGACCGAGAAGGCAAGCATCTTGACATTGAGATCAAGTTCCTTGGCCTGCCGGGTGATCAGGACCGAGTCTGGCTGGTATGAACCGCCCACGAGGACTTCTGGTTTCGCGGCCTTCAGCTTGGTGATTAGGGACGACAGGTCCGTCACCTTGGTGGGGTATTGCTCCTGGAAAACGATCCGGAAGCCTTCCTTGCGGGCGTACTCGGCGGTTCCGGCGGCGGTAGCTTTCGGGAAGACGGTATCCTCATTGATGATGGCGATTGTCTTGAGTCCATTCTTCTTGGCAAGGTCAATCACGCCGTAGAAGTAGGACTCGGCGACCGAGTAGACACCGAAGACGTACTTGTAGTTTCGCTTCCAGATGTCTGATGCCGACGCACCCGCGGACAGCATCGGGTACTTGTACTTTTCGGTGACGGTCGATACCGCTTGGGTCACGCCGCTGGAGTACGGGCCGAGGACGAGGTCAACCTTGTCCTCGTTGATGAGCTTCTCGTAGAGCTTCGTGCCGACTGTCGGGTCTGACTGGTCATCGAGAATGACCATTTCCACCGGGCGTCCAAGAAGCCCGCCTCGGGCGTTGATCTGTTCGGCCCACAGCTGATAGGCCTCCACCTGGTACTGGCCGGTCTTGCCGTTGCTGCCGGTCGTCGATACGGATGCCCCAATCTTGACTGGTGCGCCCTTTGCTGCACCGCCGGTTGAAGGTGCTGCGGGTGAGGCACTTTCACCCGCGCCGCCACCACAGGCAGACAGGATCAGTCCCGCAAGTCCGAAGGCGGCTGGGGCTCCCGCCAGAATTGATCTTCTCGTGCGAGTGTTCATGCCCGTTTACCTCTTTTCGTCAATTGTTATTCGTCAAGTGTATCCAGAACTTCTGAATCGGGATCCGGGAATAGTTGTTGGCCTCGCCCCGATGTCACACCTGTCCGCCATGGGCATGTAGTGGGCGCGACGTGTGGGTAGCGATCCGATGTTGACGGAACGCCGCCGGTACACTCCGAGGCTCATGGTTCGCCCCAAATCGTCTCATGCAGTAAGGCGCCGATCACCCATCACGTCGGGCTGGATGCAACTTTCGTTCGACGTCCCGGTGATGCCTTTCAGGTACGAACGGGGCATGCACCTCGAGGATGCGGGGATGTGGCTTGACCCGCACACCCGGCGCCCGGTCGCCTACGTATCGCACGGCCATTCAGACCACTGCAGACCGCATGGGCACGCATTCGTCACGGCGGAGACCGCGGACTTCTACCGGCTCCGAACGGGGCGCTCCGCTCTCACAGTGATGAACATCGGTGAGACGCTTACCAGAGGATTGCAGGAGGTCGACGTGTTTCCTGCGGGGCACGTCCTGGG
>BJHB01000094.1:0-9724 GCA_014191415.1 Chloroflexota bacterium | reverse complement strand
GCTACTTTCCGTCGCGTCACCTCGGTCACGGGCCGGGCGCATGTGCCGGAGTTGGTGGCCCGCCATGGTCCTCCAATTCCCGCACAAGCGGTCCGCGGGTGCCCTTTGCATCCGATCCGCACAGGACGGATTATGTCAAACGCTGTGGAGGTCAGTGACCCTGATTGTCTGGGGGAATAACCGCCTAGTTTGGTGATGTTTCGACCGTGTCGGTGCCGGGGGGTTGCACGCTCTTCACAAGGGCGGCGATGTAGCGATCAGTGACGGACTGTCGCTCGACAAATACGCGGTGAAGGATTGCACCCGCCACCGTGAACTGCGCGAGCGGGAGTTCCGGGTCGACACCTGCTTCCCCCGGTGCCCCGCCCATCAGCTCCGACCACGCGTTCCTCGTCGCCGCTTCAATCTCCACATCGTCTGGGAGCGCCAAGAGCAGTCGAACGACCGCACGTCCAACCGGAGTCTCGATGAATCTGGCCAGAGCACGGGCCAATTCCTCCAGTCGGCCACCGTGGGCACTCAGAGCGTCTCCCGGTGAGACTGGGATGGCAGTGGTGATGGCATCTGCCACGAGTGCCGATTTGGTCGGCCATCGGCGATAGAGACTCGCCCGATGGATCCCGGCCGCCACCGCGACGTCGGCAAGCGAGAAGTTGGCGTAGCCCCGCTCCGCAAGCAGCGCCAGCGCAGCTTGGCGGGCCGCGTTGGCAAATGCATCGCGACGCCGGCGCAGTTTGGGCACTCCTGTCGCATCGACCCCTGCCATCTGCAACACGATAGCGAATCGCCACGACCGGCTCTGAGTATTGGCTATAAGGCGACAAGAGGTCGCTTTAGAGGGGGTACTGATGCCAGTTCGGGTCGCGCTTGTCGGGATAGGGAGTCGCGGGGACGTCCAGCCGTACATCGCGCTGGGGCAACGCTTCGTCGACGAAGGTCACCCCACGACCCTTGTCACCACCCAGGAGTTTGCACCGGTCGCCCGAAGTCACGGCATTGAAGTCGAGGAAGTTCCGGTCTCGGTCCAAGCGTTCATCTCGAACCCGACGACTGCCCGTGCGATCGAGGGAGGGGGCCTGATCCGGTCGTTCCTCAAGTTCCGCGAGATTTCCGCGTCCGCCAGGCAGGCAACTGGTGAAGCAGTTTCTCGGGTGACCGCCAAGGCAGATGTGCTCGTCGTAGGACTCGGCGCGGTCGCCCTTGCGCACGCAGTCAAGTCAGTGACTGGAGTGCCCGTCGTCCGCGCGTAGAACGAACCGGTCCCATCGACAAGCGCATTTCCCGGCGTGCTGTTCCCACGGCTGTCGATGCGGCCCCGGTCTCTGACGCACCGGATTGGCCACTGGCTCACAAACCAGGCGGTTTGGATGCTTGCTGGTTCAGGTGGCGACGGCGCGCGCAAGCGTCTTTCCCCGTTTGCGCCACCACTGTTATCCGCAGCGGACGACGACCCTATCGCCTACGGGATCAGTCGGCACGTGTTGCCCCGACCGACCGACAGGCCAACCGGTGCCACGATGGACGGCTTCTGGTTTGCGCGCGAACCCGAGACCTGGACTCCGCCTGCCGACTTGGAAGCGTTCATCGCCCCCGGGAGTGAACCGGTCTACGTTGGCTTCGGCAGCATGGCATCGGAGTCGTCTCAAGCGCTGACGAGGCACGTTGTCGAGGCGACCCAGGCCTCCGTGGTCAGGGTCGTCTTGCACCAAGGATGGGCCGGACTCGGCAATGGTGTCCTTCCCGCTCACGTACACCTCGTGGGGTCGGTGCCCCACTCCTGGCTCTTCCCTAGAATGGCGGCCATTGTCCACCGTGGGGGTGCAGGTACGACGGCTTCGGCATTTCGGGCCGGTCGGCCGCAGGTCGTGGTTCCTTTCCACGGGGACCAACCATTCTGGGGAATGGTTGCGAATGAGACCGGCGTGGCTCTTAGGCCTCTCCCTCGAAGGTCAGTCACCACGATGTCGCTCGCTCACGCGCTGACTGAAGTCAGTGGTTCCCGGCATGTCGTGCGCGCTGCCGAAATCGGCCGACTGATTGCAACCGAGGATGGCTGCGGGACGACTGCAAACCGCGTGTTGGGCAGCACCACGAGGCAAACGATATCGGCGCGGGCGCCGACAACCTCGTGTACGGTAGCAGACCGGGTCACCCGGATCGACCGGCCGAGAACGGTGTCGCCCCGACCACCGTGATTGAGACCTTCGACGTCTGTGCCGGCACCAAGATACCGGCAACTGTCGTGATGGTCTGATCGTGAGTTGACAAGGTTGTCCGCGCCACCCGTTGGAAGGACAACCTTGTCAACCGGGAACGCTCTAGGCGTTTGCGGCGGGGGTGGGTTCGGCGGGTGTGCCGTACAGGCCAAGGTCACGTTCGACCAAGCCGTCTCCGGCACGGTCCTTGATCGCGCCAAATACCTCGTAGTCCCACTCCGATACGAAGCTGATCGCCGTCCCGGCTCGTCCGGCGCGACCGGTACGCCCAATCCGGTGGACGTACTCCTCCGGTGTGTCTGGCAGGTCATAGTTCAGGACGTGCGAGACCCCGTCGATATCGAGACCGCGCGCCGCGACGTTCGTGGCGATCAGGAACCGGATCCGTCCTGAGCGGAAGTCGTCAAGCACGCGGTTCCGCTCGCCCTGTGGCAGGTCACCGTGCAGCGCCTTCGCCACGTAGCCACGGCGTTGCATCGATTCTGCCAACCGGTCCGAAGTGATCTTCATTCGCCGGAAGACGAGCACGCGGTCGTAATCGCTCTCTTCCTTGACCAGCTTGTCAAGCGCGTCCAACTTGTCGCGTTCGGCCACGTTCACGAAGTTCTGTCGAATTTGCGACGGCACCGACCGCATGTTGCCGGTCGTCTCCAGGGTGCTGACCCATTCCGGGTCGCGCAGGTATCGCTTGACCAACCGGGCAACGAACGGCGGGACCGTTGCCGAGAACAGGCAAGTCTGGCGTTCGTGGGGCATCCATTTGATGATCTGTTCGATCGCCTCGGCAAAACCGATGTCCAGCATTTCATCCGCCTCATCGAGAACCGCGACGCGGAGGTCTGTCAAGACGAGAGTGTTCCGCCAGAGGTGGTCCTGGACGCGCCCGGGTGTCCCGACAACTATCTGCGCCCCACCGGCGAGGCCCTTGAGTTGGCGATCCATTCCCTCACCACCGTAAACCGCGAGGACCTCGATGTTTCGTTCCCGTCCGAGGCGGGTGAGTTCGCCGGTGACCTGACGGCAAAGTTCACGCGTCGGGACAAGGATGAGCGCCTGTACGCTGCGGAGGGACGGATCAATGCGCTCGATGATTGGCAGGCCGAAGGCCGCGGTCTTGCCGGTTCCGGTCTGCGCCTGTCCTACCACGTCAGTGCCGGCCAGGAGAATCGGGACACACTTTGCCTGAATCGGGGTTGGTTCCCGGTATCCGGCCAGCCAGACGGCGGTTCGAACCGGATCGGTCAGTTCCAGTTCGCCGAAGGTCCAGTCGGCGGGCATTGCCTCGGTGACTGTGGCCCGCACCGATGCATCGCGACTGGCGACGTGAAGGCCGGGCTCATCGTGGGTCCGTGAAGGCTGGGCAGTTGCTACCGGAGCCGGCGTCTTTTGGGGACGCGCTTCGGAAAGAATTGGTCGGACGGTTGAAACAGCCCGTGCAACGATGGGTACAGCCTTGGGCGCAACTGCGGCCCATTTCGGGGGTGGAGCCTTGCCGACCGGTGGGTTCACGCGGAACGGGGTTCCCGATGCGCGCTCGAGCCACGACCATGTTGTCGGCCGGGGGTAGGCGGTCACGCCTGCGGTGGTCAATGAGGTTGACGACGGGACGCGCGTGAAGGTGGAGAGTTGGGGCGGGATGTTTTCGACAAGCACGAGGGCCTCCAGTGGCAGGTGAGGCCGAACGTCAGGGCCGTCACCACGAAGGACGCCGGTGCGGGCACCAAACGAGGTGCGTCGCCACGCGGGATCCAAGATTGCGACTGGTGCGACTGCGCGCGGTTTGAACCGTCCTGGGAGGGTCGCAAGGCGTGCGGGTTCGGGTTCGGCACCGGAATGCTTGGTGGTGCCTGAAATGCCACAGACCTCTTCGACGCGTCGGCCCCGATGCCTTCCGTCCCGATCATCTCGGTCTCGGTGGCGCTCGCGGTCATTGGGACGCGCCCATGTCCATAAGTGCGTGTGGCAAGAAAAAAGGGGCGCCAAAGGCACCCCCTCACCGATCTGTTCCCCGCACGGCCACCGCGTTTCCGGGCCGTTGTGTCGCTCGCAGTTGCATCAATCACGTAGATCGTAGCACGGTCGAAGGCCGGGTGGGCCAGATCGGGTCGCGGTGCGCACTAGTCGTCTCCTGTGCTCGGCCGGGCATTGTCTGCCGGTGGCGGATGGATCCAGCCGGCGACCTCGTCAAGGATCCGGTGGGAAACCATGCCCCATGCAAGTGCGCTGAGTACTGGGCGCCACCTTCCGGCAAGGAAACTCGCTGCGAAGACCGTGGCAATCGCTGGCACTGAATGGAATTCGCGGAAGCGGTCAACGCCCAACCGTGGCCACCGGGGGTGCAGCCGTCCGGAGAACGGGGACCGGTATGCACTCTGGTGGAACCGGAACGCGCGCTCAATCGAGAGGTCACCCGAGTGCCAGATGTACGACAGGTAATGATCCACGTCGATCAGAACCGCACCGGTGAAGAGCGCACCAATCCGGGTGACAGACCATCCTCGGCGCCAGAGTGGCACGGCCAGCATGGCGGTGGCGAGGGCGTGGTGTGGCGGAAGCATCACCAGCAAGGGTAAACGAGTTTGCTTCTCGCCCTCGTTGATGGACGACTTGAACCGTCCCGGGAACCTGTGTCGTGTTAAATCGCGGTGTGAAGACCCACTGGAAGCGTTTACCCGGCGTTTACCCGGCGTTGTGATGCGGAGATGACACTTCTTCTGTGAACACCACGGCAGTGCTTCTTCCGCAGTGGGTTCACGGAGAGGTTTCCAATGCAACTCTTCTTTAGCCGGATGCCATTAGCCGGACGGCTCATTCTCGACACCGGAATGCTCATCGCCACCATCGCCCTGATTGACCCTCGTGCGTCTGGCCTTTCGGTTCACGAGTGGGTCGGCATCGTCCTCGGCGCCGTCCTGTTTGTCCATATCACGCTCAATTGGCAGTGGGTTGTCGCCGTCACCAAGAAGATGTTCGCGAGCCTCCCCCGTGAGACGCGGATCAACCAGATCCTGAACGGCTTGTTGTTCATCTTCATGGCTGTCGCGGTCGGGTCGGGGATTGCAATTTCCGAGGAGGCATTGCCGTCGCTCGGCATTCTCACGAGCGGTTCCCGGGTATGGATGAATGTCCATGGTCTGAGTGCGAACGCTTTCCTCATCTTGATCGGCGCCCACGTGGCCATGAACTGGCAGTGGGTCATGCGCACCGTCCGACGGATCGCTGGCAAGACCGTTCGCAAGAACCCTTCGCTGCGTCCAGCACAAGCGCGCGGTGGTATCACCGTCAACCTTCCCACAGGAGCCTGAACAGATGACCGCGTTCATGAGATGGATCACCCCGCCATTTGTCATCCTTGCCGCTGCAATCGTGGTGTTTGCGGTTACGTCAATCGGCGCCACCGGTTCGCTCCCCCGCGGGTCGATCTCCCAGGCACGCCTCACATCAGAGATTGCGCCAGCGACGGGCGTGCGGATTTCCGGTCAGGCACCGATCGCACGAACCGGGATTACGAACGCAAATGCCACCGCGGGTGCAATTTCACGGCCAGGTCCTTCCGGACGTGGCAACCTGGGTCGGTCGTCTGGTGGCATCTTGGTGCTCGTCACCCTTCTGACCAAATCGGCGCTTGTGATTGGTGTTCCAGGACTTGCAACGTATCTTGCCTACGTGTTCTTCCTGAAACGTCGTGATGAAAGGCCGGTGCTGGCATGACTGAACGTTCGCCCGTCCGGCAACTGGTTCGCCGTCATGGGGAACCGATAGGTTCCGTTTCGGGCGCGTTTGCACCACTCCGGCCTTCCCGTGGCGCACGAAGTTTGCAAGAAAGGTTTCTCGTCACATGCAGTTGTTCTGGGCACGCATTCCCCTAGCAAGCCGGCTCGTTCTGGACTTCGGCATGCTTGTGGCGATGATCCTGCTTATTGATCCCCGTGCTTCTGGCATCGCCGTCCACGAGTGGGTTGGCATCGTGATCGCGCCCGTTCTCGTGTTCCATGTCACGCTGAACTGGCCATGGATCGTGCAGGTCACGCGGAAACTGGTCCAACGCCTGCCGCTCGAGACACGAATCAACTCCGTCCTCAATTCGCTCCTGTTCATCGTGATGGTGATTGCGATTGTTTCCGGCGTACTGATCTCGCAGGAAGCACTTCCTTGGATGGGGTTCAACGCCACTGGGTCATACACCTGGCGCGGCATTCACGAGGTCTCCTCAAACTTCGTCCTGATCATCATTGGCGCGCACCTCGCAATGCATTGGCAATGGATCGTCCGGACCGTCAGGCGTGTGGCCGGAATGCCGACACAGCGTCGGAACCTGCGTACTGCGGAGGCAAGCCGATGAGTTTCCTGAACCGTTGGGTGATCCCACCCATTGTCATCCTTACGGCATCGATCATTGTGTTCGCCGCAACGTCCGTTATTGCAACTGGAAGCCTGACCGGGATGGGCGCGGTCCCCGCTCCGGGAGCAACAGGAGAGATCCGGCGAGGGGACCGTCCGCCTCTCCGCGCTGATGGTGGCCGTGAGGGTCGTGAGGGCCGTCGCCCACCCGGGGGCGAACGGTTTGACGAACGTGAAGGTCCCGGTGGCGCGTTGGGGATCGTGTTCGTCCTTGCCCAGGGCTTGGGGTCTATCGGGATCCCGGGTCTGGTGACCTACTTCGGGTACCAGTACCTGCGACGGTCACCCGGAACCGATGCCGATGGTTTGAGCGACGCGTCGGGTTAGCTCATGAGCTTTCAGTGCAGGGGTGATCGAACGCCCGGCACTGGGGGTTCGGGCGATCTAGGGGCGGAGGGAGAGGGATTCGAACCCCCGGTCCTTTCGGACTACCGTTTTCAAGACGGTTGCCATCGACCTCTCGGCCATCCCTCCGGGCGCGACACAACCCGTGCCGGGTTTGTGCCGGAGGGATGGTAACCCACCATTCCCACAACACAGCTGCTTTCACTAGGCTCGGGAACGGTGGTCCACTCAGCTTTCGGCGCGAAGTGTCGGGAAGGCAATCACCTCGCGCAGGTTCGGCTGGTCAAGCAGGAATGCGCAAAGTCGGTCGATGCCAATACCCAGGCCCCCGGCCGGAGGCATCCCATGCTGCATCGCTTCGATGAAATCAAGATCGACCACATGAGCCTCATCGTCCCCGGCAGCCATCGCACGGGCCTGCTCGAGAAACCGTTCGTACTGATCATCAGGGTCGTTGAGTTCGGTAAATGCATTGCCAAGTTCGACGCCGGCGGCGAATGCCTCGAAGCGCTCCACAACGTCTTCCTCACCTGGCTTCCGTTTGGCGAACGGGCTGAGGTCCACCGGATAGTCCACCAGGAACACAGGGTTCACGATGTGGGGCTCGACGCACGTCGAAAGCAGCTGGTCAATGAGTTGGGCTCGAGTCTTCTGCGGCTCGACCTTCAGGCCCGACGCTCGCACGGCGGCGTCAAGGCTTTCCAAGGTCGGGTGGAGCGCATAGTCCACACCTGAGGCGTCGAGGATTGCCTTGCGCAGCGAAACGCGGGGCCACGGCGGAGTCAGGTCTACGGTCTGGCCCTTCACAGTGATTTCAAGCGTCCCGAGGACGCGTTGTGCCACGGTGGCGATCAGGTCCTCGACCATCCGCATCACGTCTTCGTAGTCGGCGTACGCCTCATACGTCTCAAGCATCGTGAACTCGGGGTTGTGCTTGCGGGAGATTCCTTCATTGCGGAAGACCCGGCCGAGTTCGTAAACCCGGTCAATCCCGCCGATGAGCAAGCGCTTGAGATAGAGCTCCAATGCAATCCGCAGTGCCATGTCACGGTCAAGCGCATTGTGATGGGTGCGGAACGGCCTCGCGGTGGCACCACCGTGCTGGGCCTGCAGGACTGGCGTCTCGACCTCGATGAAACCCCGTTCGTCGAGGAACCGCCTGATTTCGCGAACAATTGCCGCCCGCTTGTGCAGGACATCGCGCGCGTCGAGGTTCGAGATCAAGTCGAGATGCCGTCGCCTGAACCGCACCTCCTGATCGGTCAGCCCGTGCCATTTCTCGGGGGGAGGACGCAGGGCCTTGGAGAGCATCTGCCACGACGTGGCCTGCACGGTTCGTTCGCCGGTGCGGGTCACGAAGAGTGTCCCCGTGACACCGACGGTGTCCGCAAGATCCACGGTGTCTAGGAAAAGGCGATATGCATCCTCGCCGAGGTCGTTCACGCGCAAGTACGCCTGCAGGCGGTCGGTGCCGTCGCGAAGCTCCGCGAACGTTGCCTTGCCCATCGTGCGGAGGAGCATGACGCGTCCGGCAACGGTCACGGGCGTTGCTCCACCCGAGAGCGCGTCGAAGTCTGCGTGCGCTTGCGCGTTCGTGTGGGTGCGATGGAAGTGGGGAGGGAACGGATCAATCCCGGCGTCGCGGAGGCGCGCCAATTTGGCCCGGCGCGCGTCCATGTACTGGTCAGTGTCGAGGCCCGTTGGCCCGGCTTGAGGGTTCGACGCAGTATTAGAGCGAAGCGGGGGGATGGGCTGGTTTTCGGTCACAATGACTGAAGGTACCAGACCTGTGCACGAGCGACGTAGGCATCTATCCGTCCGCTGCGGCGGGTATTTGGTACGAGGTCAGTGGATCTCGCGAACCGTGTACCGCATCTTGCCGGATGGAGTTGACACGGTCGCAACCTCTCCGACGCGCAATCCGATCAGGGCACGTCCAACCGGGCTCTCGTTCGAGATTTTCCCTTGCGAAGGGTTTGCTTCTGGTGTCCCTACGATCATGTACGAGTCGGTTTCGCCGTCGTCATCCTCGACTTCCACTCGCGACCCGAGTCCGACCACCGTGCGGTCGACGTCCATCGGGATCATCTGCGCGGTCCGCATGGTCACAGATATAGTCTGAATCCTGCCTTCGACAAAGGCAAGGTCATTGCGGTCGGAATCGGGTTCCGATGTTTCACTGAAAGACCCGACTTCGCGTTCCTCCTGGATTCGCTGGAGGAGTTCCTGCCGTTGCGCGGCGAGGCGCTCAAGCTCGGCCTCTAGCGCGTGCTTGCCTTCGGGTGTCAGGTAGACCGGGCGGAACGTCATGCTGTCATGTGGCCTCAGGCAAAGACTATAGACCAGAAGACGGATTTCAGGGGAGCGACCAACGACGCGGTTCGTGCCCGGGAGCACTTTGCCGGAAACCGTCGATCCTCATCGGGACAAGCTGGCGCGGCGGATCATTCGCACAAGTGCATCATCCTCGTCCGGCATGACGGTACGCGGATCAAATAGCACGGTGTCATGTTCGATGCGGGCGACCACCGGAATGGTAACCGCATCTTGCAGGCCTGAAGCCTCCGGATCGACCGGCACCGAGGACGACCTCCGAGAGCGAAGCGCATGTACATCAGGGCCCATGGGATTGGGGTGGTGGTGTCTCAGTCGGGTTGCAAGTTCCTCGGCGGAGATTTCCAGCGGTGTGACAGCCACAAGGCTTGTGGGCAGGGTGACGCCGGGAAGCGACCCACCCCCAATCGCCGACACTCCGGCGATTA
>BJHB01000093.1:0-9766 GCA_014191415.1 Chloroflexota bacterium | reverse complement strand
TCATCGCCACCGGAAGTGCGCCAAATGATCTCGCCGTCCTTGATCGCGCAATCGGGTCACTCGTCGTTCAGCCATCCGAGTTCAACCTCGCGCAGGCACTCGAGCTTGCTGGGGCACAGATACTGGAAGCACGCCAAGGCGAAATCCTCATCTTGACAGGCGGAGTTGCGGAGGTATTGCCGGGAATTGCCAGACCCGCGGTACCAATCCAGGTAGTACGAACCGGACGAGGCTCTCCCTCCAACTCGGCAATCACCGCGCTTGTTGCGCGTCGCGCGCCGACGTCCCAAGCAGTTTCCGATGCGAGGGCCACCGCCGAACAATCTCAAAACGGGGCGGCAGGTCGTGCCGACGACCGCGTCCAAGTCTTCGTCCGGATAAGCAACACCGGACCGGTGCGAGCCGACGGGACGCTTCGGCTTCGAGTTGACGGCGCTCCATTTGGCGAACGTGTGGTTTCGATCGGCCCAGACGCAAGTGAAGCCCTCGCGATTGACGGAGTGCCCGCCACTGCAAATTGGATCGAGGCATTCTTCGAACACCCTGACCTCCTCGCGATCGACAATCTGGCCACCGCAGCAGTGCCAAGACCATTCACACGACGTGTCGCGTTGGTTGGCGGGCGGACCGACCAGCTGGAACGCGCACTCCGCGCAGTCCCCGGGGTCACGCTCGACCGTATTGATCCGAACCGGTACGACCCGACCGCACGATATGACGTCACCGTCTTCGAAGCCTGGTTCCCGCCAAAGGCACCTATGTCGCACTGGATGCTCATCGACCCTCCCCGAACCGACGGGCCGGTGGCTGTGAATGGGCTTTTAGGTCGACGCAGTGATGGATCGCGGGAATGGAACTCCGCCCAGATTGCACGAATCTTGCCAAGCCCCCTACTTGCGGGGGTCGACCTTGCAGGTGTCCAGATCGCCGAAGCCAGGCAAGTCCTACTGCCCCGATGGGCCGAGGAAGCCGTGTCGGCACGGAATGCACCGCTGATATTTCTGGGCTATCCAAGTTCATGGCGCGCAGTCGTGGTCGCATTTGACCTCCGTTCTTCAAATCTCCTCGGGCGGGTTGGATTCCCGGTGCTAATCGCGAACAGCATCGACTGGCTCACGGGGACCGCTGATGCCCGTTCGGCGAGCAACCCCGCGAATGACCCATCTCAGGTGGTCAGCGCTGCGACCTTTTCTGTGCCGGGCCGGGCATTACTGATCAATCCGCTCCCTCGGACCACCCGCGTGACCGTGCAATCACCGGGAATGGCTCCCCGGGACGTCCCCCTTCCCCAAGGGCGCTCGATCCGGTTCCTTGATACTTCTCAGCCAGGCGCATACATCATTCGGGAGTTTGAAAATACTTCCGAGATCGCCAGTCATGTCGAAATCGCGCGCGCTATCCCCGTTGGGCGCGAAGTTGCCCTCGCCGACCTGCGCGCGAGGCCCGGAGTGTTCAGCGTCGCGTCTGTCGGACCAGGTTCAGAACCCGGACCGCTCATTGCCGGGCCTGGAGAGACTTCCGCACGAGACGAATGGTGGATGTGGATCGCTCTCGCATTCCTGGGAATGGTGGGCCTTGAATGGTGGTGGTATCACCGGAACCGCGCCTTCATGACGCTACGGTCGCTCGGTGAGAGAGATGCTTCCATGGGTGCCACCGCCATGCGTTCAGACACGCGCGACCCACTTCGTGGCAACGGAAGTCCCCGAACCTCCGGGTGGGTGAAAGACGGGGATGCCGATACTCCTGGGACGGGACTCCCCCCCGGGCCAGAGGTACGAGCGTGAACGAGTTCCTCGGGTGGGCCCACACCCTCGCCGCTACTTTCAGGTTTGCGCGGCCGTGGTGGCTGCTCTTGCTGGCGGTCCTGCCCTGGTTCTGGTGGATCGCACGTCCCGCGAAACCGGCCCTGGCATTCAGCTCGGGCGCGTTATCAGCGGGGTCGGGCACATCACTGGGGCGTGCGCGCGCGAGCACGCGTAATCCAGGTTCAACCTTGGGGCGACTGGCGATGCGTTCGGTAATCGTCGTGACCACGGTCTTCGGGCTAGCTGGGCTAACCGTTGCCGCCCCGGTTCTAGGGGTCGCAACCGTCTTCCTCATCGACACCTCCGCAAGCATTCCTGCCGACGTACAGGCAGGCGCGATGGGATTTGCCATCGCCGCTCTTGATGCCCGCGGCCCCGATGACCTTGGGGGCATCATCACTTTCGCCGGGGGCGCGCACATTGACACGCCGCTCGGCCACCGCGACCCCAACCGTCCGGATACGCGCGTGGCACAAGTGGGCGCGACCGAGACCGTCTCGGGTCCTGAGGTAAAAGCGGCCACCAATCTCGAGGACGCCATCTCGACCGGGGCTGCGCTCTTGCCACCTGCCACTGCCGGATACCTTCGACGCCTCGTCCTCCTATCCGACGGTAATGAAACGACCGGAAGCGCGAGGTCTGCCTCCCGGGCACCGGCACTTGTCAGCGTCGAAATTGCGACGTACTCTGTTCCGGGCCGCCTCGATGACGCCGCGATTGCCTCGTTCGTCGTCGCGCCAACCTTGCACGATGGAGACGACGCCGAAGGCCGCATCTCCATCATTTCGCCATCACCGATCACAGCCAGTCTCAAGGTCTGGGCACGCGCTGTCGGGGATCCCGCGGGATCGACTGGGGTTGGCGATCGTGGGACCCTGGTCTTCGATCGAACACTAGACCTCGATCAGGGTCCCGCGGAAATTCCCGTCGCTCTCGGACGATTGAGCCCGGGTGCGTGGGCATTTGCTGCCGAACTCTCGGCACCTGCGGATGCGCTGCAAGACAACAACACGGCCTGGGCACACACGCTCGTATCCAAGCCCGCACGAGTACTCGTGGTGGAAGGTTCTCCAGACACCGCAACGGCGCTCCGTCGTGCCCTCGGTGAGGCACGCATCCTTACGGACGTGGTCACACCGGACGGAATCCCGGGAACCGCACAAGGATTCGCCAACTTCGACGCCATGCTGCTTGTCGACGTGCCTACGACGGCGATGACAGACGCACAGATGACCGCAATCCGCGAGGCGGTGTCATCAGACGGGCGCGGACTGGTCGTGGCCGGTGGGGAACATACCTTCGGGCAGGGCGAGTACGCCGGGACCCCGCTTGAAGACGCTCTCCCTGTCACGGTCCAACTCCCTGAAAAAGATCAGGCGTCGACGCTCGCAATCGTCATCGTCATCGACCGTTCCGGCAGCATGTCGGGTATCGACACGCGGGACCGTCGTGCGAGCCGCATGGATCTCGCCAAGGAAGGCGCCACTCTTGCAATCGAAACCTTGCGTGAAGGTGATCAGATAGGTGTGGTCGCCTTCGACTACAACGCCAGGTGGGTCTCGGAAATCCGTCCCCTGCGCGGGCCTGCAGATTTCAAGACGGTCGCCGACCGAATTGCAACGATCCAACCCGATGGAGGCACCGACATATACGCCGCCCTTGACGTGGCTTACCGGGGACTTCAGACCACCCAGGCTCG
Source organism: Chloroflexota bacterium (assembly GCA_014191415.1). GTDB lineage: Bacteria > Chloroflexota > UBA11872 > UBA12225 > UBA12225 > UBA12225. The sequence goes on along the minus strand of BJHB01000093.1, from coordinate 6,259 downwards.
CGTGAAGCACGTCATCCTGCTGACAGACGGCGAAGGTACACCGGCGCCATTCCCGAACCTTCTAAATGCGTATCGAAGGGCGAACATCACCCTTTCGACCGTCGGCGTATCCAGTGAAGCGGGAAAAAGTTTGCTGCAGGATCTCGCTCGGCGAGGAAGCGGACGCTACTACTTCACCGACACCCCTTCCGCCGTGCCCCAGATCATGACCCAAGAGGCACGCTTGGCGGGACGCGCGCACAAGCAGGAACGCGACTTCAAGCCAAGGCTTGCCTCCGCCTCCAGTGCTGTGCGAGGCCTGGTCCCGAATGACTTCCCGCAACTCCACGGATACATGCGGACCACACCTCGTCCTGGTGCCGAGATCATTCTCACCAGCGACCAGGAAGAGACAGTTCTCGCACAATGGCAGTACGGGCTCGGACGCGCTCTCGTCTGGACAGCCGATCTGGAGGGCCCGTGGTCTCGAGACTGGTCCGATACCCCAGCCTTCCGGTCGCTCTGGGTGCAAGCGATCCGGTGGTCCATGCCCGCGCCGGGTAATCCAAATATTGCTGTCCGGGTAATGCCGTCATCAGACGGTGACGGAACGCGGGCGCGTGTCCTTGTCGATGCCTGGGCGCCCGGAGGGGGGTTCAGGGACCTTCTGGCCTCGTCGGCCGACATCGCCGGACCGGATGGCGCTTCACGACGCGTCAATCTTTCACAGGTCGCGCCAGGACACTACCAGGGCGACTTCGATGCACGATCCCCCGGCGTCTACTTCGTGCGGGTAACTCAGACCGACACCAGCGGACAAGTCGTCGCGTCGGAGATCGCTGGATTCGACCGCGCATATCCCGTCGAATATGCACCGGCGTGGGGAAACCGGACATTGCTCGAACGACTTGCCTCCGAGAGCGGCGCGCCCACCATTCCCACCCCCGCGGACGCATGGCGACGCGACACGATCCATCGAACCGCCCCACGCGACATCTGGCCGGAACTCTTGATGACGTCCGTGTTGCTCTTCGTGGTCGATGTCGCGCTCCGACGGCTGAGGCCAACTTGGGCAGATGGCCGTGGCGTCTTGGCAACTGCCAAGAGAATTGGCCGAATGCCTGTGACCGCGACTGCACACGCTTGGGACTGGTTTGTGGCATGGCCAGGGCAGGGAAATGAGCGATAAAGAGCCGGAACCACTGCACCATCCAGCGCTTCAGGCTGCCCAGGTCGGTAACCCAAGATATCTACTGATGCGTCTGAGTTTGGGGTATGCGAACGAAACCGGCCGTCAAATGAAGTTGCCTGCATGGGAGGATCTGCCATGAAGCGTCTCGTCGTCGGTGCGATTGCCGTTGTCATGGCCCTGGGGGTCATTGGAGCAATTCGGATCACCGCGGTGAACGAGGGCGTCTCCATTCTCGACGTGATCGACCCGGCAGGCGCACCTGAAACGACTGGCGCCACGAATCCCACGCCTCAACCCCGGTTTCCCGTCCGCATCCGCATCCGGGATGCGTCTGGTGCTCCGGTGGCCGATGCTACCGTCGAGATCAGGGACCGGTTTGGAGGCTTGATCCTCGACATTCAACCAACCGATGCCCGTGGTGAACTCCGGTTCACTGCTCCACCGACCACTGGGGTCGTAATCCGGGCGCGCAAGGCCCAAGTCGGTCAAGTGGTCTCGGAGCCAATCACACTTGGCCCACCGGGTGCCGGGCAATCCGCCCGGGACATAGACCTATCGCTCTCAGCTACCGCAACCATTCCGGGTACGGCCGCGGTGCCAACAATTGCACCTGTGGCCGGCACACGGCCAATCGCATCGCCGACGCCGTCAGTCCAACGGACACCGATGGCTGGCCCCGCCACTGCACTGGTCCAGACACCAACACGCGGTCCTGCAACCATGGCACGGCTGTTTGTGGGTCACTTGCAGCCGCGTATTTCGGCAATCGACCTCGCGTCTGGCACCGTGCTCAACCCGTCGTCACCTCCAACCCTCGGGGGCGGGCGGTTCACCTACCTCGCCGGCGCGCTTGCGTCGCGACGACTGTTTGCAAGTTGGGGTGGGTCTAACGAACTTGTGACCATCCGCGCGGACGACATGTCGATTGAGACACGCACCCCGCTGAACGCAGGCGCGGTCAGTGCAGTCGCCGTCGGGCCTGCCGATGGTCACGTCTGGGTTGCCACGGCAGGCGCTGAAGGGCAGGAGTATTCGAATGTCATCGAACTTGATGCCCGCGGTAGCAAGGTCATTCGCCGCCTGAACTTCCCCCGGCGCACCGGAACGCTCCGCTTCACATCTCAGGGAACCGTCTTGGCGGTGTCGCATCGAACAACGAGCGAGGTGTCGCTCGTCGACGTCGCGACGGGAATGATCCGACCGCCAATCCGCACCCCAGTCTGGCCGGGCGAGACCCAACTCTCCGACGATGGCCAGACCCTGTATCTCGGTAACCAATCGACCACGACCGTCTATGCCCTGGACGCCTCAAACGGCGAAACCCGCAAGATCATCGACGTGGGAAATGGCGTGAACGGATTCGTTCTTCACCCCGACGGCGTGCGTCTACTCGTGGTCAACGGTCAGTTGGGCCTGATCCAAGTGGTCAATCGCGAGACCTCCGAGGTCCAGGCAGTGATCCCAGTGGGCCAACAACCCCAAGCTATCGTCCTCGGTGGCGATGGTCAGCGCGCGTATGTTGCGAACTCGGGGTCTGGGACCGTCTCAGTCATCGACCTCGGGACGATGGCGGTGACCGACACCATCAATGTGGGAGCCGGAGCAGCGACCCTCGCACTCGTCCCGTGACCGCTCGTTTCTCGAAATCCCAGGAGCGTCGCGATTAGCAGTCTCTCTTGCCAACTGCTAACGGCCCTCGTATACTCATATTGGCACTCGCCCCGGACGACTGCTAATCCCTGCGGGACGTTGGCAACGCGCGCAGGTTGGGACACACAGATTGTCCGGAGCCGAGGCACTGCACGCGGCAACGCGTGAGTTTGGATTGAAGCGGTCGACTGCCCACCACGGCGGTGAGACTAGCGACCACACCCCGAAGTAGGGGTACCTGATACCAGTAGGAGGATGAACCGTGCCGAAGCAGTTGGCTTTCGATGCGGATGCCCGGCGAAAGCTGAAGCAGGGCGTGGACACCCTGGCGGAAGCGGTCAAGACGACACTCGGCCCGAAAGGCCGGAATGTCGCCATTGACAAGAAGTACGGCGCACCGACGGTGAGTCATGACGGTGTGACCGTCGCCAAGGAAATCGAACTTCCTGATCCGTTCGAAAACATGGGTGCGCAGCTCCTCAAGGAAGCGGCGACGAAGACCAATGACGTGGCCGGTGACGGCACCACGACGGCAACGGTCCTCGCCCAGGCTATCGTCCACGAGGGGCTCAAGAATCTCGCGGCCGGCGCCAATCCAATGATCATCAAGCGTGGGCTCGACAAGGGCTCCGCCGCCGTTGTCCAGGCAATTCGCGATGCCGCCACCGCCGTTTCCGGGCGTGACGAAATTGCGAACGTCGCAACCATTTCAGCGGCGGACGCAGAAATTGGCAATCTCATTGCCGATGTCATGGACAAGGTTGGCAAGGACGGCGTAATCACCGTCGAGGAAAGCAAGGGCCTCCATTACGAGACTTCGTACGTCGAGGGCATGCAGTTCGATCGCGGATACATCTCACCGTACTTCGTTTCGAACCCAGACCGCATGACCGCGGAGATCGAGGATCCTTTCATTCTCATCACCGAGAAGAAGCTCTCAGCCATCGGCGACATCGTCCCGATGCTCGAAGCGCTCATGCAGCAGGGCCGCAAGAACATCGTGATCATCGCCGAGGAGGTTGAGGGCGAGGCTCTCGCTACCCTCGTCGTGAACAAGATGCGTGGCATCCTGAACGTCCTCGCGGTCAAGGCACCGGGCTACGGTGACCGGCGCAAGGAAATGCTCAAGGACATCGCCATCCTCACGGGCGGTACCGTCATCTCCGACGAACTCGGGCGGAAGCTTGACAGCATCACCCTCCGCGATCTCGGCCAGGCTCGCCGCGTGACGTCCGACAAGGACAACACGACGGTCATCGAAGGCCGTGGGTCGTCAGACGAGATCCAGGCACGCATGAAGCAAATCAAGGCGCAGATCGAGGACACCACCTCGGACTACGACCGCGAGAAGCTTCAGGAGCGTCTTGCGAAGTTGTCGGGCGGGGTTGCGCTCATCAAGGTTGGCGCCGCCACGGAGACCGAACTCAAGGAGCGGAAGCATCGCGTCGAGGACGCGCTGTCCGCAACCCGTGCAGCCATCGAAGAGGGCATCGTCCCTGGCGGTGGTGTCGCCCTCCTGAACGCGGCGGCCGCCCTCGATCATCTCCATCTGGTTGGTGACGAGGCCACCGGCATCGCCATTCTTCGCCGCGCGCTTGAGGAGCCGATCCGGACGATCGTTTTCAACGCCGGCTACGAGGGGTCGGTCGTCGTCGAGGAAGTCCGTCGTCGCAATTCAGACGCGGGTTCCTACACAATCGGGTTCGATGTCGTTGCCGAGGAATACATCAACCTCCTCGAAAAGGGCATCATCGACCCGGCCAAGGTCACCCGTTCCGCCGTCGAGAATGCTGTCTCAATCGCCGGTATGATCCTGACGACCGAGGCACTTGTGACCGACATTCCGGAAGACAAGCCAGCGCCGCCGTCCCAGCCCCAGTACTAGTCATACTGTTGCCCGCTACGCGGGCGGCAGGGACACAGCAAAAGTGGGAGGTCCAATGGATCTCCCACTTTCGTTTGCTCACTAACTGCTCACCGGCACGTCAGTTGGTAGGGGTTGAGATCGACTTGCCCTGAAGAAAAAGCAGCAGGTAGTCATGTCCGCCCGCCTTGCTGTCGGTTCCGGAAAGGTTGAAGCCCCCGAACGGCTCGACCCCGACGAATGCTCCGGTGCACTTTCGGTTGAGGTAGAGGTTCCCGCATTGGTACTCCTCGACGGCGCGAGCGAGTCTCGCTTCGTCGCGTGAGAACACCGCGCCAGTCAATCCGAAGTCGGTGTCGTTTGCGATCCGGATCGCGTCATCAAAATCAGCCGCCCGGATGACCGACAGTACAGGCCCAAAGATTTCCTCCTGCCCCAGACGGCTTCGCGACGCAACCTCGGTGACGATGTGGGGGGCAACGTAGTGCCCGGTCTCTGGAACCGGGACGCCCGGTCCGTACACCACCTTTCCCTCCTCGTGGGCGGTCGCGATATACCGTTCAGCAGTCCGCTTCTGGTCGGCACTCGCCAGCGCGCCCAAGTCGTTGGTGAAATCCCTCGGGTCGCCAATCCGGATCTTCCTCGTCCGCTCGATGACGAGATCGACTAACCGGTCGTGCACGGAATCAACCACGATCAGGCGTGAGCACGCCGAACACTTCTGACCCCCGAACCCGAAGGCACTGGCTGCCACCGCAGTTGCAGCCGCGTCGAGATCTGCAGTTTCGTCAACCACAATCGCATTCTTGCCCCCCATCTCTGCCACCACGCGCTTCAGCCACTTCTGCCCCGGTGCAACAACGGAAGCCGTGCGATAGATCAGTTCCCCAACTTCCCGGGAACCGGTGAAACTGATGAAGCGGACCCTTGGGTGGGCCACCAAACCCATTCCGACCTCTTCACCTGGACCGCCAAGAAAGTTGACGACCCCGGCAGGCATCCCTGCTTCGGCGCACAGGTCGACAAACCGCGCTGCGATTGCCGGCGTCAGGCTTGACGGCTTCAGTATCGCGGTGTTCCCTGTCACCACCGCTGCCATGGTCATCCCCACCGCAATTGCGAGTGGGAAATTCCACGGGGGAATGATGACCCCTACCCCAAGCGGAACATAGACGAACCGGTTCGAGGTCCCGGCGCGGTGGGCAACCGGTTGTGGCCCGCCCAAACGCAATGCGTCACGAAGATAGAACTCGCAGAAGTCGATTGCCTCGGCGACGTCGGCGTCAGCCTCTCCCCATGTCTTCCCAGCCTCGATGACCATGGCCGCCGCGAACTGGTCTCGGCGGTCACGCAGCAAACTGCTGACCCGGTGCACCGCGGCAACCCGATCCGCCACAGGAACTCGTGACCAAGTTGCGAACGCTGTCTCAGCCGCTACAACCGCACGCTCAACCTCCACGCTGGATCCGGATGCAACTCGACCGACAACCCGCGTTGGGTGGTTCGGATCGGTCGATACGACCCACCGTCCCGTGAAGATCGACTCTCCAGCGATGGTGATCGGGCGTTCCCAT
>BJHB01000092.1:0-9826 GCA_014191415.1 Chloroflexota bacterium | reverse complement strand
CTTGCCTCTGGCAGTCGCGTTTGCGTCACGGACATTTCCGCTCTTCCTGCGGACCCCGGTGGTTTCGCCAACATGGCTTGTTGTCATCCTGCCCGGGTATGTGATTGGCCTTGGGGCACAGGTTGGTGCCAATCTCGGGTTCGTGCCTGATCCGGTCGGGCTGGCAGGATCGGTCGTGATGGGCGTGGGGTTGCTCGGGTGGATCCGTGTGCTTGGCGTGTTTGGGCGCCGGCCTTCCCGCGCGGGACGGATCGCTGACCCGGCAGTCCGGCGGGCGGAGGCGCTTGTGGGTGGTGCAAGCGATCTGGCCATCGTGATGGCAATGGTCTGGTTGGCTGTCGCCGGGGTTCTGCTGGTTCTGGTGGGCGTTGCTGGGTTAACGGGCGTCTTTGCGCCTCCACCGGGAGATGTGATCCGCCACGCGATGGGTGCGGGGGTCCTCTTGCCTCTGGTCGTGGGGATGTCCTTGCGCATGCTGCCGGGTTTCGCGGGTCTGCGTCCGGATGCAGTCGGCATCGGCGCGTCGTGGGTGGCCTCGGGTTTCGCGGTGACGGCCGGTCTATCCAGGATCGGTCCGGGGCTGGTTTCGTGGATCATGGGGCTGTAGTGGATCGCAGAGACAGCTTGGTGGGATACGGCTGAGCATCGTGTCGGTGTCCAATTGCCGCTGGCACTGCCAACGGCGCGGTACGGTTGCTAGGTGACTCACACCTTCGTATCCGCTTTGGTGTTGCTGATGCTGATTCTTGACCCGCTTGGGAACATTCCACTGTTCGCCAGTTCACTGCGCTCAATGGATGCGGCGAGGCGCTGGCGGGTGATTGTCCGCGAACATGCGATTGCATTCGTGATCCTTCTGGGGTTCCTATTCTCCGGTGAGACATTCCTGTCGGCGCTGGGATTGAGCAGTGTCAGTCTGCAACTGGCGGGAGGCGTGGTGCTCTTCCTGATCGCCATCCGAATGATCTTTCCGCCAACCGGTGGGTCCGAAGAGGTTCTGGCGGGAGAACCGTTCATCGTTCCCCTCGCCGTCCCAGCGATTGCCGGACCGAGTTCAATGGCGACGGTGATGCTGCTGGTCAGCCAGCAACCGGCGCGGATTCTCGAGTGGGCGGGTGCACTCACCGTGGCCATGATGGTCAGTCTGCTGCTGCTCCTAGGTGCCAACCGGATCCAGCACCTGCTTGGGGACCGGTTCGTGCTGGCAATGGAGAAGCTGATGGGGCTGATCCTGGTGGCGGTAGGAATAGAGATGCTCGTGAGAGGCTACCGGGCACTTCTGGCGACTCTGTGATCGATGGTGCGGAAGCGAAAAGCATAGAAGCCCGGCGGGGCAGCGATCCAAGTGAAGCGCATAGCGAAGCGTGGGGAGGGGTGAGAGATCAGGCGGGGTGCTGCTGGGGTGTGGAGACGGGGTTCCAGGAGGAATGCCATGTGGGTCATCGCATCGGGGTGTGCCGGGCTACTGGCTGTCGGTGCCTTGGCATGGGCACTCCGTCGTGCCTTGGAAGCGCCCTCTCGCACGTGACCTGTGTGCAGTGCAGATAGGCTACGCGGGTCGGGCATGAACCCGATAGCGGCCTTGCTGGAAGACGATTGGCCTCGTCGAGATCGGTTCGAGGACTCGCCGGACGTCGGGATCCGCCTTGATCCACGCATCGGTAACGTCGTCGAGGATGACGAAGCGAGCCTGATCGGCTGCCGGACGGAACCTCCACCGTGAGGCAGGCATCCCGGGAGGATAGAACCCGAGGCTTGCGCCCGGGACGGTCACGATCACCGATTGGAGGAAGTCGGCGACGTCGGCGTCGTTGATCAGCCACGTGATCGCCGGTGAGGTGATGACGACGTCACGTGGCCGGGCGCGCGCATTCACCCATGCGGCTGCCGCACGTGCGTCTGGTAGGTCCCGGGCAAGCCATGGGGTGATTGGGAGGACGAGTCCGGTTGGCGCGGTCAGCGCACCGACCGTGTGGATGGCCTCGAGACCGAGCGGTAGCAGGAGGACTGAAGCAAGGACCGAAGCCCCAAGCCGTGGCCCCCACGCGCCACGGCCGATTGTCGCGCCGCAGAGGTCGAACGCGATGGCTACTGACCGATCGAGGATGATGCCGAGGCCCAAGCCACCCAGGCCAAGCAACGGCAGGGCGGCTCGGAAGTATGGATCGACCGGGCGGATGGCGAAGGCCGGTAGGGCAAGCAGGGCGAAGAGACGCACGACCGTGGCGCGTCCACCCTTGTCAGGCGTGGCGAAGATGCCGATGAAGGCCGCGGGCCACCACCAGGAGGCTTGGAGGAGGTGCCCGATGTTCGTCACGATGCGGATGCCAGTCAGGGTTGCGGTTGCCACGACTGACCCGGCACCGCCAAGCAAGGTCATGAGTTGGTCGCGGGCGGCACCAAGGGCCGGATCGGTGGTGGCGTTCAGGCGCGTGAAGATCTGCAGCCACTCGGTTGCGGTGCTTTCCGGTTCGGCGAGGAAGAGGCCGGCGACGACGATGAAGGTCGGCAGCGACGCGGCGATCACGACCCGCAGGGCATGCCCCCATGATCCTGTGCCGAGGCGGACCTCGTAAGCGACAAACACGATGAGCGCTAATCCGGATTGGTCGGAAAGCCATCCGAGTGAGGCGAGGATCACGGCGTCACGGATACGCGATGGGTTCCCGGACCGGCGCCAGGAGAGTGTTGCGTGCAGGCAGAGGGCGGCAAGGAGGCCGGTGAGGGCGTAGGTATAGCCAAGTCGACCGTACGCGACGGCGAATGGCGCGACGGCAAGGGCGAGACCACCCAGGAGACCGGCACGCAGCTGTCCGGATCGGGCCAGTGCCCACGTGATCGTGCCGGCGGTCAGTGACGAACAGATGACGGCCACGGTTCGGATGACGGCAATATCCCGACCGAACAGGTGCAGGGCGGCGCCAGTCATGACATAAAAGAGGGGTGGATGGGCCGCGAACCGGTAGTCAAGGGCGAACATCTGGGCTTCGCCCCGCGCAAGGTTCCAGGCGATATCGAGGTTGTAGGCCTCGTCGGCGTCCCATCCCGGGGAATCTGCAAGGCGCGGCACCCGGAATGCGATGGCGATCAGGATGACAAGGAAGGTCGCAATGGCGAGACCGGCCGTCGGGAAGGACGGCTGTCCAACGGCCGCACGGGATCTGGACGGTCGTGGACCGGCGGCGGCGGGCCTGTGCGCACTTGATTCCATTCAGGTGTTCCGTAGATCGGTGCTAGCGAGAGAGAGGGTCTCATCTCCGACGCGTGGTTCCCGTTTGGTCGGTGGAGTCTCAGGGTTTTGGTGGTCCGTGGTTCGGGGGCATTCCTGGGTGCGGGAAGGCATCCATCCCGACTGCGTGGCTGTCGTACCCCAGAACCACCCCGCCCGGTTCCCTTCCATGCGCTTCACCTGCGGTTGAAGAGGGGAACCAAGCGAAGCGTCTATGAATCAAGGGGCGATGGGCTTTGTGAGGAACGAACATATGAATCCGGCGGCCCTTGCGAGGAACGAGCATCTAAATAAGGGTGGGGTGGGGTAGTGGTGTTGGGGGCCGGGTGCGGTGGTCGATGACCCACGCTCCAAGCAGGATCACGGGCCAGACGGCGCGGCTGCCATCTGGCCACACGACCGCCAGTGGCAGGGTAGCGATATTCGTGATCCCCCATGTGACGGCGGGTGTCCATCGCCAGGTCGCGGCTGCATGCAGCACGCCTTCCCACTGTGCCCGGAGCGAAGCATATGAACCAGGCGGGCTTTGTGAGGAACGAACATATAGACGAAGGGGGCGACGGGGAGGGTTGGTGCGAGAGCGCAGCGAGGGGAAGAGGTGCCTTGTCACCGGCACGGGACGACCTTCCATCCCCAACTCTCCGGTCCTGTCGGACCGGGCGGGCGCATCCAGGCGGTTGCGGATCAATGGAACCAGGATGAGGAGGCCCACGACGTGATTCCACTCATAGACCGGGGGGACCATCCATGCGCTGATGAGGATCCCGGCTGGGAGCAGTGAGTGTCTGGTGCGCGCCGACGGTCCGGGGGCGAGGAACACGGTGGTGAGGACGACACCGATCAGGATGGCCTGGATGAACGCGTTTGCGATTGGCTGGCTTGTGATGACCGAGGCGATGATCCCGATGGTGGTGGTGGCACGTGCGGTGACGGCGTAGCCATTGAGGTCATTGAGGAAGGCACCGGGCCAGTGTGGGAGCGCAACCAGGCTTGCGGCGCCGACCGCGCCGACCGTCACCGTGAAGGAGTCGATGCCATGCCAGGTGCTCGTGTCAGTGCGCCCACCTTGCCTTCTCTGGCCTGAAGCGATGCGTACGGACACCGGGCCGGGATTGGGCGGGCCTTCATGTGCTTCGTCTCCGACGTGGGGTCTGCCGGGAGACGGGAGGTCGGTTGGAGTTTTGGGTCGAAACCAGAGGGTTACTTGGCCGGCAACCCAGAGGGTCACGGGGATCAAGGCAAGCTGGGGTTTGACAAGGGAGATCGGGAGGATGGTTCCGGCGAACCGGTCATGGTGCCTGGCCGTGGCCCATCCGGCAGTCGCGATGGCGAGAGTTGCCAAGGCGGCGAACTGTCCGAAGATCAGGTTGTAGATGACCGGCGGCCACAGGATTGCGAGGACGATGGTGATGACCAGACCTCGGTTGGCGTCGTGCAGGCGAACGGGAGAAGCGAAGCGTATATCGGTCAGGGGCCACATGGAGGGGCGTGCCAAGCGAAGCGTATTCTCATCAGGGGCGATGGGGTGTGGGGTGTGCCAGACAAGCCAGACCGTGCCTACGACCGATGCCTGGGCGATCAGCAGCCAGATTGTCGATGCCACAGGGAACGGCAAGACAGCAAGTGGGGCAAGAAGGAGTGCCACGTACCCGGGATAGACGAACCCGAACGCGAAGGCGCCACTGTCGGCGGTGCCATCCCACCCGAGCGCCTCGCCCATCGCCGACCGGACCGTTGAGGTCACGCCTGCGCCATATGGATCAAGGTGCTCGATGACCCATGCGCGGGCGCCGACCCACCGGGGAAAGAGGTCCGACGCTGGACCGAGGGCGATGGCAAGACGGTTCGTGGCAATGATGTCAAGCAGAAGCGCGAGTGCGAGTAGAACGGCGCCGGTGACTGATGACAGGTTCATGTGGCGACTTACTGGTTGCATCGTGCGGACATGTCTCAAGCGGAGCGCATGGAAATCAGGCGGGGCTGGGGAGCGAAGCGAAGCGTCTTGCAATCAGGCGGGGTGGGGCGGTGGTTGGGTGTCTTCGCGACGTTCACCATCCGGGGTGATCACGACACTGCCCATCGTAGGCAGGCTGCCAGGCATCCGGGATGGTGGAGTGGGCGCATACCTGTCGTTGCGACGCCGGTTGGCGTTCCGGTTGCTTCGGCTGACCGGTCGGTTGATCGTGATCAGCACGTAGATGCCGACGAGTCCTGCCATTGCCCAGGCCGCCCAGACGTATGAGGCTTGCTCAGGCACAACGAAGGTTGGCAGAACCTGGGTGATGTCGGTTTCCCACACCTCCGAGAGGTAGGCAAGGAGGACGCTCTTGCCGTCCCAGTAGTTGTAGCGGAGACGTGGAACGGCGATGAGTTGGGCAATGATGGCCCAGTCGGCGAGTGCAAGTGCGATGGAGGCGAGGGTCATCCGCCATCCACGCCATCGGTGCAATGCTGTGGCCAGGCCGGCCACGAAGATCGGCATCACGGGCACAAGCATTCGCGAAGGCGGACTGAATGCGCCGAACCAGAAGCTGAAACTGGCAATGAACACGAAATATGAGACCAGCAAGGTGAGCATGGGGGCGCTTCGTACCCATCCCAGTTGGCGGGGCAAGCCGAGGAGGCCATAGAGGGCGAGGAGGTAGACCGGTCCGTAGGGGAGGAGACCGTACTGGCGATCGAAAAGCAGGCCGAGGGCACCGGCCGGAATGTTCGATAGGGCTACGGAACCGTAGTCGTTCACTGCGGGAATGCCTCCGAAGAGGCGCATGTCAAGGGTGAGGAGGCCCCCACCGGCGACGGCGACGATCAGGGTTCCGAGGATTGCAGCCGTCCAGTTTCGGGTCGAACCGTGCACGACTTTCCCATCGGGAGCGACGCGTACATGCATCGGGGGCGATGGGGTGGGCCAAGCGAAGCGTATTCTCATCAGGGGCGATGGGGTGGGGTGGTGAGGTGTTCCCGACAATCCGGGAAACGCCCACCGGACCAGCCCCCACGTAGCGATGACGGCGGCGATGGGGATGTAGCGCAGGTGGAACCATGGCAGGAGTGAAACGACAAGGGCCAGCCGCACGAACGATGCGGTGCCAAGGGTGCTTGGCAGGAGGGCGCGCAGGGCCACGGTCACGAGGAGTGCGCCGGGCACTTCGGGGTAGAACTGGTCGCTGTAGAAGAACAGTGGTGAGGCGGTCACGACGAGGAACCACGTGGCGGTGGCGATGATCCCACTCGATCTCCGCCCCGCCCCGCCCGATTGATATGCGCTTCGCGTTGCCCACCCCACCCCGACTGATTGTTGTGTGCTTTGCTGCGCCTGACGCAAAGTCGCTTCGCGTTGGCTTCCAGCGATATCCCGGGCGAGGCGCCAAAGTTCCGTGGACAGCAACGCGCTCAGGGCCATCATGAACGCGATCGCGAGACCATGCCCGCCAAGCCACATTGCCGGGAGGATCAGGAGTGGTAATCCGATGCTGTGCTTGGAATACAGGTTTCCGCCAGTGCCGTAGAGGGCGTGCATGTCCTCGGGATCGCGTGGGTCACCCAGATGCCAGGGATAGAACGGCAGGTAGTCCTTGTCCCGGTAGTTATTGAAAATCTCGAGGTCACCATCGCGGATCAGGCTGGTCGCGATGGTGAGGTAGTGAGGTTCGTCGCCGGTGATGTGGTAGATCGGCCGTTCACCCCATGCGAACTGGGCCTGGTATGCACCACCGTAGATGGCGAGGGCGAGAAGCCAGAGGATCACGATGCCTCGCGACGGTACGGGGATTGCGGTGCGGATCGCAAAGAGGATGCGTCGCGACGCAAGTGGTTCGAGATTGGTAGCCGCCGGGACGAACCGGGTGGGAGACTGGCCCTCTGCGGTGGCCGGGTCTCCGGCAGTGCGGTTGCTGGTGACGGGCGGTGAGGCGGGGGCCGAACTCACAGGACGACGTCCGGCAAGAGGCCGAGGCGACGCTGCCACCGGGCGAGGGAACTGCCGAGGTGGACGAGGGGTGAACTGATCTGTCCACCGATGGCGTGACCCGTGGCTGGTTGCGGTCTGGAGGGGGTCACCCGCGTTGCCTCGAGTTGCGCGCGCAGGATGTCGGTGGTCATGCCGGGAGGCTCATCCAGGGCCACCCAGGCGCGACCCACTTCGCCCGCAGTGTGCGCGTCGCTTCCGGCGACGACCGGCAACTGATAGGCGCGCGCAAAGGCGATCGCCCGGTCGTTGTCGGCACTGAACGTGACCCGCGCATTCAGTCCTTCGATCGCGTCGATGAGGCCTGCATCGGCGATCCGCTGGATTGCGCCGCTTCTCAGGCGGGATCCACGGAAGCGATCAAATGGGTGGGGGACGGTCACGAGGCCGCCTTGGTCGCGGATGCGCCTGATCGTTTCCTCGGGGGTCAGTCCGCGCGGGATGGTCGTGGTGAGGAAAAGGCCAATCACCTCACCTTCGGAGGTCATGACTTCCTCGCCGATGATGACGGAGAGCCCGGGGTAGCGATCTGGCCGGCGCGCGACGATGGAGGCCGCTTGGCGACCTCCGTCGATGGTGTTGTGATCGGTGACGCACAGTGTCGTCAGTCCGGCGCGAACGGCACCGTCAAGCAGTGACGCGGCTGGGACGGCGGCATCAGGCGAGTGGCCGGTATGCGAGTGGAAGTCGATTCGGAACATCACGCTATCCGCACCACACCCGTCCGCCCCGCCCCACCCTTATTTATATGCTCGCTGCGCTCGCTACGCCCATCGCCCCTGATGTATGTACGCTGCGCTTGGCCCTCCCCCATTGCTGCGGGCGGGATGAGGGATGCCCGGGCGACAGAGTATGGGGGGTTTTGGGTGTTCACAGGATTTTCTTCAGCAGCGCGAGGGCGCCCTGGTCCCACGCGACCCGGTGGGTCACCCCAGTGCTTGTACCGAGTTCGGAACGGTGTTCGACGTACCAGTCGTAGGCATGGATCAAGGCCTCGGCATTGCTATGGCGTGGCTGCCAGTCGAGGGCATCGCTGATCTTGGTCGTTGAGACGTAGGAATCCCGGTCGGCAGTGCCGTAGACCCAACGGTACAGGGGTGAGAGATTGACGGCTTCCAGGCTTCGGAGGGCGGCCTTTGCCGGCCACGCCGGGACAGGGAAGACCTGTGCGCGCGTTCCGGCATGGAGGCACAGGTCCCCCACATCCTCGGCGACAGTTGCGAAGCGGGAGGCGCCGACATTGAAGGTGTCGTTGACCCGATCGGACGCATGGGTGGCTGCCCGCCAGATGGCGTCGCACAGGTCGCCGACCTCGAGCAACTGGTAGCGGTTGTGCCCTGGTCCGAGGATGGGGATGCGCTTGCCGGCGAAGACCCAGTCGTAGAGGATCTGGAAGACACCGAGGCGTCCCGGACCGAGAAAGGTCTTCGGGCGCACGACCGGCACGCAGTAGCCCTGGGCGCGGTAGGCGGCGCAGATTTGCTCAGCAGCGACCTTGCTTTCGCCGTACGGACCCACGCCAATCATCGGGTCGGTCTCGTCGATCGGGTGCTTGTCGGGGACGCCGTAGACGGCGGTTGAAGAGATGAACACGGTGCGAGGCACACCCGCCGACCGTGCACAGTCGAGGACGGTGTGCGTGCCTGCGATGTTGGTGGTGCGGATGTCGTGCGGGCGCCAAAGGGGCAAGGCAGCGGCGGCGTGAATGACGACGTCGATGGGACCGGTTTCGGCGAGTGTGCGACTGACGGTGCCCGGATCGCGGACGTCACCGACCCGGAAGATGGTGCCGGGTGGGTATTCCGCGGCAACGGAGGTGGCGATGTCCAGGGAGATGACCGCAACCCCCTGCATGCTCAAGTGGTGCGCGAGGTTCACGCCAAGGAAGCCTGCCCCGCCGGTAACGAGAACTCGCATGGTCATCGGTTGAACGGTATCGCCTCCGGCACGGCGGCGAAGTGCTTCGTAATCAGCGATGCCGCGGGAGCGGTGCCAGGTTGGCGCCGGGGAGGTCCGTGAAGATTTTGGATTGCTGGGAGCGCCCTCGCCGGTACGGGACGGTGGGGGTGTGACGTGGGTGGGCAGGAATTGGTTCTTTCTTGGTGAAGTCGCATATCACGGAGAAAGTGGCCGCCGTTGCCCGCTACCACCCCTCCCCGTCGCCTCCCCTCATCCACATACGTTTCGCTTGGCCCACGCTTCGCTCACCAACCCCGCGTGATTCATATGCTCCGCCTTCTTTGAGAGTTTCCTAGCCGAGATAGACGACCGCAATCGAGGCGGCGACCCACGCAACACAACACCACGCCAGGGGACGGTCACGGAGGAGAACCTCTTCGGGGGCACCGCCATCACCTCGCACATGGATCAGGTAGAGATACCGGAAGATGCCGTACAGGGGGAACGGGATGGTCAGCATCATCGCGTGACTTCGGGGAAGGTTTTCAGAGAAGAAGGTGTACAGCATGTACGAGACAAGCAATGCGGTGGTGACGATCGAGAGGAGTTGGTCGACGAACGGTAGCGAGTAGTCGCGAAGGACGTCGCGATGATTGGCGGCGTCCGACGTGAGGAGGACAAGTTCCTGACGCCGCTTGCCAAGGACGAGGAAGAGGGCAAGGAGAAGGGTG